>CAUUOT010000060.1:0-6770 GCA_963546815.1 uncultured Bacteroides sp. | reverse complement strand
ACCTCTAAAACAAGACTCATGGAGCAACTTCATCCAATCATGTTTGCCGGTACGGGCAGCGATGTGGGCAAGAGCATCGTCGCGGCCGCCTTTTGTCGCATCTTCAAGCAAGACGGATATCGGCCCGCACCGTTCAAGGCACAGAATATGGCGCTGAATTCCTACGCCACGCCCGAAGGATTGGAGATAGGACGTGCACAGGCTGTGCAGGCCGAAGCCGCCGGCATACCCTGCCATACGGACATGAATCCGTTGCTGCTAAAACCGCAGTCGGACCATACGTCGCAGGTCGTGCTCAACGGTCGCCCCATAGGCAATCGCAATGCTTACGATTATTTTCGCAAGGAGGGTCGGGAAGAACTTCGCAACGAGGTGTGCGCAGCCTACGACCGGCTTTCAGCACGTTACAACCCGATCGTATTGGAAGGTGCGGGGAGTATCTCCGAAATCAATCTGCGAGACACTGACCTCGCAAACCTCCCGATGGCGCTGCATGCCGGGGCCGACGTGATTCTGGTAGGCGACATCGACCGTGGCGGCGTGTTTGCCAGCATCTACGGATCGTTGATGTTGCTCCGCCCACACGAACGCCGACGCATTAAAGGCATCCTTATCAATAAGTTTCGTGGAGATATCCGCCTGTTCGAGCCGGGAATCAAGATGCTGGAAGAGCTTTGCAATATACCCGTCGTCGGAGTTATACCCTATTACAAAGACATTCACATTGAAGAAGAAGACAGCGTGGCGCTGGCTTCCAAGTCGGTACGTTCTGAACAGGGAAAGGTAAATATTGCTGTCGTGCTACTTCGTCACCTTAGCAACTTCACGGATTTCAATGTGCTGGAGCGTGACCCCCGCATACACCTTTTCTATACCAACAACACCGATGAGTTGACTAAGGCCGACATCATCCTCTTGCCGGGTAGCAAGAGTACGCTCGACGATTTGTATGAATTGCGTCGTAACGGTGTGGCTGCTACCATTGTTCGTGCACATCGTGAGGGAGCTACCGTCATGGGTATATGCGGGGGCTATCAGATGATGGGGCGGGAAGTGCTCGACCCGAATCGTATGGAAGGCGACATAGAACGCTTGCCGGGTCTTGGACTGCTGCCTGTCATTACCCGTATGACAAGTCAGAAGGTGACGAGGCAGGTTCGGTTCGGTATGAATGAGAGGTGGAGAGAAAAACATGATTCACGAAGGATGGAGGGACGCTTCCCCATGTCGGGATACGAAATACATATGGGGGAGACCACTCTGATAGAGGGGATGACTGCCTCTCCTCTCAATAGGCTGGAAGATGGTGCGGCCGATGGTTGTTTGGTGGATGACACTTGCATGGGCACTTATATTCACGGTATCCTCGATAATCCGGAATTCATCGATTTTCTGCTTAAGCGTTTCGTCGACAAGATGGCGGTAACGGCAGAGACATTCGATTACCAACAGTTCAAGGAAGAACAATACGATAAGCTGGCGGACCACGTGCGTCGTCATGTCAACTTGTCGCTTATCTATAAGATAATGACAGAGAACCATGATTGAAGGACACGGAGACGATGCTTACAAGTATAGCCGTCCGATAACGGCTAATTTCAGTTCCAATATATATAATAAGGTGGATTTGTCTGCCTTGAAAGAGCATTTATGCACTTGCATCCACGGCATAGCGGCGAATGTGCCCGCCGATTGTCTCTCGTCCTATCCCGAACCGCAACCATATACCCTCGAAGCACGTCTTGCCGCTTATCATAGTCTTCCTGCCGACAGCGTATGTGTGACGAGCGGCGCAACCGAAGGTATCTACCTCATAGCCCAAACCTTCAGAGAGACATGTACGGGCGTCTTGCAGCCTACATTCAGTGAATATGCCGACGCATGCCGCATACATGGACATCGGATTGTTTCGCTTTATCAGCTTCCGACAGAGAGGGAGAAGTTTCTCTTGCCCGAAGAAGTGTGCATGTTGTGGCTCTGCAATCCGAACAATCCTACGGGAACGGTCATCAAGAAGGAGTATTTGACAAAGCTGGTCGAGTGTAATCCGCAAGTATGCTTTGTCGTCGACCAGTCTTACGAATACTTCACTTTGCAACCTCTTCTCTCTGCGGCAGAGGCGGCAGCATATCCTAATGTACTGCTGTTGCACTCTATGACCAAGCGTTATGCCGTGCCCGGTCTGCGCTTGGGATATGTCACCGGAGCGCCTAACCTGCTGCATCGCTTGCGTACCCATCGCATGCCTTGGTCGGTGAACCGGCTTGCCGTTGAGGCGGGACTATTTTTGTTGGAACACGATGTGCCCAATCCCTTGGACGTCTCTGCTTATTTGCAGGAGACGGCTTACCTGCGCAAGGCCCTCGAGGCTCTGGGGGGATTAGAGGTGTGGGGCACCGAAACGCACTTCATGCTGGTGCGCCTCCGCATGGGCAAGGCTGCCGCCTTGAAAGATTACTTAGCTCAGGAACATGGCATCCTGATTCGCGATGCTTCTAACTTCGACGGACTGGACGAACATTTCTTTCGCATAGCCACTCAGACACGCCGGGAGAACGACCTATTGGTCAAGGCCATCGGGCAGTGGTTTGCGATGAGGTGAACGGGTAAACGTTATTTGAATGATGGAAGATATGCTGATACTTACGGGCATTGCCGTCCATTCGGTTCTGCCTTTGATAACGGCTTGGCTGCTTGACGGACTGTTGGGCGACCCGCTTTGGCTGCCGCATCCCGTAGTGGCGTTCGGCAAAGCGATAGCTTTCTTCGAGCGTCGTTTGAACCGAGGGAGGCACCGCCTCTTGAAGGGGGCGTGCATGAGTCTGTCTCTTGTGGCGGGTGTCTATCTGATTGCATGCTGCTTGTTTCAATGGGTGGCCCCATTTTCTCCGGGACTGCTTTTCGTCCTTCAGGTTCTGCTGATATTCTACTGTCTGGCGGGTACGACTTTGATTCGCGAGGTGCGTCTGGTGTTCCGTGCGGTGGATCATTCTTTGGAAGAGGGGAGGGCACAAGTCGCCCGCATCGTAGGGCGGGATACCTCCCGGTTGTCGGCGCAGGAAGTACGTACGGCCGCCCTCGAGACGCTTGCCGAAAATCTCAGCGACGGGGTGATAGCTCCTCTGTTCTGGTATCTGCTGCTTGGCGTTCCGGGCATGCTTGCCTATAAGATGGTGAATACGTTGGACTCGATGATCGGTTATCGGAATGAGCGCTACCGCCGTTTCGGCTGTGTGGCGGCCCGTCTGGACGATGTGGCCAATTACATCCCCGCCCGTCTGACGGCATTTCTGATGGTGGCTGCGTCAGGGGGACGCCTTTCCTTGCTGACGTTTGTGGCACGGCACGGCAAGCGGCACGCCAGCCCCAACTCCGGTTATCCGGAAGCTGCCCTTGCCGGTGTTCTGGACTGCCGCTTCGGCGGGCCTCACCGCTACTTCGGCGAGGAGGTATGGAAGCCTTATATCGGGACCAATCCTCGCGCGTTGTGCACGGAGGATATGCGAAAGGCCGTCCGCATCAATCGGCGCGCCGAAGGGATGATGATTTTGCTGGTCTCCGTTTCCGTCGCGTTCAGGGCAGTCGTCTCCTAATCTCTGTCGGGAGGGGGGGGGACTTTGTTCTACTCCTCTTCCAAAGAAATGCGGACGATGCCTCCGTAGGGAGTCAGTGCGCCGAAGGCTTCTTCCGCCGTCAGGATTCCGGCATAGATTTGTGCGCAAATCAATACGCCGCCATGCGCAAAGACGGCCACCCGCTTATGAGGTTTCCTTTTCAACTCGTCCAAGAAGCGGCTGACGCGCCGATATTGCATCCTGAAAGATTCTCCGCCCGTGGCGGCCACGTTCAGATAGTCGGCATACCACTCCCGCAAGCGGGGGTCGGGGTTGCGGTCGAAGGGTTTCATCTCCCACTCTCCGAAATTCATTTCCATGATTCGCTCGTCGCGCTCGGCGTCGGGGTAGCCGCAGTAGCGGGCAAGGCGCACGCAACGGGTGAGCGGACTGGTATAGACGCGTTCGAAGGGGAGGTATGCCTTCAGGTTTTCCGCCGTCAGGGCGGCCTCTTCGCGGAACGTGGCTTTCAGTGGGACGTCGGTCTGTCCGTAGCATACGCCCGGAGGCACGTCTACCGAGGTGTGGCGGATCAATGTTATTTCTATCATATTTAATCAGAATTTTGATCTTATAATAAGGTTTGAAACGAGAGGTGTGTCTCTCCTCTCATGGCTCACGCCGTATGTCTCTCACATGAACGGCGAAATGCGCCTGTCTTTTTTTTACGCCTAATCTCTAACCTCTAATCTCTAACCTCTAATCTCTAATCTCTAATCTCTAACCCCGAATTCCAGGGCGGTTGTCATGCCTGGCTCGAGTGAGAGATTTCGCCTCTATGGAGGGGTGGGATTTGTCTCTATAGAGACATGCTTAACGTCTCTATAGAGACATGAGTAACGTCTCTATAGAGAGATTAGTAACGTCTCTATAGAGAGATTAGCAACGTCTCTATAGAGAGATTTTCAACGTCTTTTTTAGAGGATATCTCACTGATTTATGCTGTTGAACTTAGGTTATATATATAAGGTATGTATTTGCGTTTTATTCACCTGTTGATGAGTATTTGGCAGCCGATGTAGAATGACAGCTCGCAGAGCAGGAAGGCGGCCCCGCAGCAGTCGCCCGTATATCCTTGCAGGCGGCGTTTCATCAGCAGGCATAGCAGGATGATGGTGAGCAGGGGCAGGAGGGCGGCCGGCCACATCCTGGCGGGCATCAATAGGGCGATGGGCAACAGTCCGGCGATGAGCGAGGCGAAGAGTTCGCCGCGGCTCATGCGGTTGTAGGCCACGCCGTTTTTGCTTTCTTCCTCCCTGCGGGCGTAGGGTAGGGCGTTGACTATCTGAGCGGCGCAACATTTGGCCAGACAGTCGCCGCATAGCACAAGCCGGCAGAGGTTGTCGAGGGGCAGGGTGTGCAGTTGCTCCAACAGCAGGAAGTAGCCCGTCAGTCCGATGACGCCGTAGCTGCCTATGCGCGAGTCTTTCATGATGGCGAGTATGCGCTCGCGCGAGTTTCCGCCTCCTCCGAATCCGTCGAAGAAGTCGGCCAGCCCGTCCTCGTGCAGGCAGCCCGTCACCAACAGTCGGGCGATGATGGCGATAATCCAGGCGGGCTGCATCGGCAATACTTGGGCCGCGGTCCACAGCGTGGCTGCCATGACGCCTCCCGTGAGCCAACCTACAAGGGGCCAGTAGGGAACGATGTGCTTGAAGCTCTCCGTCGGCACTTCTTTGATTTTCCAGAAGGGCAACCGGGTGAGCAGGATGAATGCTGCTAAAAGGTTGTTCATGATTCGTTCTTTTTTTTTAGAAGTACTTGGTGACGGAGGCGTGCGCGAAGTCGTCCATTTCGTTCATCATCCGCACGGCGGAATCTACGATGGGGTATGCGCAGATGGCGCCCGTGCCCTCGCCCAGACGCAGCTTCAGGTTCAGTAAGGGCTTGGCGTGCAGGAAGTGGAGCAGCGCCTTGTGCCCCCATTCGTCGCCGCAATGCCCGAAGATGGCATAGCTCCTCACGTCCGGGCAGAGCATGCTGGCGGCAAGCAGGCAGGCAGTCATGATGAACCCGTCTATCAGAATAATCATCCCCAGCTCCGCGGCTTGCAGCATGGCGCCCACGGCCATCACCATCTCCAGTCCGCCGAAATAACGCATGATGTCTCGGGGAGAGCCGTCTCCCTTGTAATTCTCCATCGAGCGCTTCAGCACCTGTTGTTTATGGCGGATAGCCGTATCTCCCAATCCGCTGCCCGCACCCACGCATTGTTCCAGCGGGATGCCGGTGAAGCAGCTCATCCATAAAGACGACGAAGAGGTGTTGCCTATGCCCATCTCGCCGAAGCTGAGGGTATTGCTGCCCTCGTCACGACATCGGCGCACTACTTCGGCGCCCCGTTCCAGGCAGAGTTCCATCTCTTCCTCGGTCATGGCGGCTTCGTGCAGGTAGTTTCGCGAGCCTCTGCGTACCTTCATGTCGATGATGCCTTTTTCGTAAGGTAAGTCGTAGTCTACTCCGGCGTCTACTATCTTCAGCGCAAATCCGTGCTGCCGGCAAAGAAAGTTGATTCCCGCTCCTCCGTGAAGGAAGTTGCTGATTTGTTGCCACGTCACTTCTTTGGGCGAAAGGCTCACTCCCTCTTCCACAATCCCGTGGTCGGCCGCGAAGAGGATGTTCTGAGGATGTTTCAGGGCAGGGGACAAGGTTTGCTGGATGAGTCCGATTTGAAGGGCAAGCTCTTCCAGCATGCCTAATGAACCTTTCGGTTTGGTCAGGTTATCTATTTTTTCGGTCAATGCCGGGCGGATGCTTTCATCCGGACGGATGATATGAAATGTTCTCATGATGTCTTTTGGATTGATGGTTGAAAGGGGCTTAAGATTTGATTGGCACCGGAATGCCGGCTACCATCCACACCACTTCGTCGGCACGGGCGGCAACGTATTGATTCATCCACCCCTGCATGTCTGTGAACTTCCGTTGCATCTCGTTCTCCGAAGTTCCCCCCATACCTATCTCATTGGTTACAAATAGGAAGGTTGCCTCCTGTTCCGTGAAGCGGTCGAATTCGGCTTTCGTTGCGGCAAGTGCTCGGTCGGTGTCGGAATTCAGGTCGAAGAAAAAGTTGGTACACCACAAAGTAATGCAGTCTATCACGATCACCCTGCCTTCCAGTCGATGAAAGCTAAGATGCTTTTCTTCCTCGATATT
>CAUUOT010000059.1:0-6804 GCA_963546815.1 uncultured Bacteroides sp. | reverse complement strand
ACCCAATGCAATGGCCAGATAGCCGGTGACAGCTTCGAACACCAATACTCCCTCGCTCACAAACGCAAAGCGGGCAAACAGACCGACAAACAGAAATATGATCAGAGGATTGGACAGCGTGACGGCAAACGCCGTTATAAAATTATGGAAATAAGAACCTTTATTGGTAGAAACAGGCCGGATGGACTGCACCGGATTGCTGCGGAACGTATAAATGCCGAAAGCCAGCAACAGGATGCTTCCGAAAAGTTGTAAATAGAAGATATTCTGATTGACATAGTCGAAGACGAAACTCATCCCGTAGCCCGTCAGCAAGGCGTACGCGATATCGCTCAACGAGGCGCCTATGCCAGTGACGAAACCATACCATCGACCCTTGTTCAAGGTACGCTGGATGCACAGCACCCCTACCGGTCCCAACGGTGCGGACACAATGATGCCGATAATGAATCCTTTCCATAGGATGTCAAATATGGTCTCTATCTGAATCATGGCTGCAAATATCGGTTTTTTCCATCAAAGAACGAATGGCATTAACGTTTTTTCCACTGCGTTCTCACCCCGAGCCAAAAGGGGAGGTAATTCTCTTTGTCCACAGACACTGACGTCCGGCAGAAGTATAAAGGCACTCTTCCACTCCTCAAGAGGGGGGGAGGGTGCACGCTCTTGTCATCTTCGTGTTTTCTTCGTTGTCTATAAAGAGAAGATAAAGAACGTGAGTTCGACAGGATGGAACACCTCTTTTTGCGACGGGATGCCTACCCCGTCATCTGCCGTAAACGATGCGGGCATATATAGTGGGCTATACATACACTCCTATCGAATTATCTGCAGGCTGGTAAATATTTACCAGCCTGCAGATAATTCGATATCACTTGGTATATGATGGATGGCACTTCTCTTCTTCACCCGATATCCTTCTATCGGACTCAAGTTTCTTATCTCGAACTCAGGTTAAATACGAAGTTGAACCGAAGATGGAGACAAGAATGATACTTCCCGGCGATTTTATGTATCTTTGCCACAGTGAATGCAGAGGATGCTTTGAAAGAGCGACCTCATCACCCAAACCGTAATTCATATAATCGTAAAATACAACTATGATTCTTTTTTTCAGAACTCCGTCCAAGAGCGTGATTGCCGTAGAGTGCAATCGTAGCCTCGGCCAGGCAGACTGCGACAAACTCTGCTGGCTTTTTGGGGAAGCCACCCCCGAAAGTGAAGACAACCTGAAAGGATATTTCGCGGGTCCGCGCCGCGAGATGATCACTCCTTGGAGCACAAACGCCGTGGAAATCACCCAGAACATGGGACTGAGCGGCATCACACGCATCGAAGAGTACTTCCCCGTGAAAGACGAGCACGCCGACCACGACCCCATGCTGCAACGCATGTACAAAGGACTTGACCAGAACATATTCACCACAAACCGCCGCCCGGAACCTATCGTACACATCGAAGACTTGGAGGCATACAACGAAAAAGAAGGTCTGGCCCTCTCCAAAGAAGAAATGGACTACCTCAAGAAGGTGGAAAAGGATCTTGGGCGCCGACTGACCGACTCCGAAGTGTTCGGCTTCGCGCAAATCAACTCGGAACACTGCCGCCACAAGATATTCGGCGGGACGTTCATCATCGACGGAGTGGAACAAGAGTCTTCCCTCTTCCAGATGATAAAGAAGACCACGCAAGAGAATCCCAATAAAATTATTTCCGCTTACAAAGACAACGTAGCCTTTGCCGAGGGGCCGGTCATCGAGCAATTCGCCCCCGCCGACCACTCCAAACCGGACTATTTCCGGAAGAAGGACATCAAGAGCGTTATCTCACTGAAGGCAGAGACACACAACTTCCCCACTACCGTAGAACCTTTCAACGGCGCTTCTACAGGTACAGGCGGGGAAATACGCGACCGCATGGGCGGCGGCAAAGGCTCGTGGCCCATAGCGGGGACAGCCGTTTACATGACTTCCTATCCTCGTACGGACGAAGGACGCACTTGGGAGGAAATCTTGCCGGTGCGCAAATGGTTGTACCAGACTCCGGAACAGATTCTGATTAAAGCCTCGAACGGTGCCAGCGACTTTGGAAACAAGTTCGGCCAACCGCTGATTTGCGGCTCCGTGCTGACCTTTGAGCACAAAGAAAATAACGAGACATACGGATACGACAAGGTCATCATGCTGGCCGGCGGCGTGGGATACGGCACCCAACGCGACTGCCTGAAAGGCAAACCCCAAGCCGGAAACAAAGTGGTGGTCATCGGCGGAGATAATTACCGCATCGGTTTGGGCGGCGGCTCCGTCTCTTCCGTAGATACCGGACGATACAGCAGCGGCATTGAGCTGAATGCCGTGCAACGTGCCAATGCAGAAATGCAGAAACGCGCCTACAACGTGGTGCGTGCCCTCTGCGAGGAAGAAACCAACCCGGTGGTATCCATCCACGACCATGGGTCGGCGGGACACGTCAACTGTTTGTCCGAATTGGTAGAAGAGTGCGGTGGACTGATTGACATGAGCCAACTGCCCATCGGCGACAAGACACTATCGGCCAAAGAAATCATCGCCAACGAAAGTCAGGAACGCATGGGGTTGCTCATTCAAGAGGAAGCCATCGAGCACGTGCGCAAGATTGCCGAACGTGAGCGTGCTCCGATGTACGTAGTGGGCGAAACCACCGGCGACCATCGGTTTGCCTTCCGGCAAGCAGATGGCGTACGTCCGTTCGACCTTGCCGTAGAACAGATGTTCGGTTCGTCTCCCAAAACCTACATGGTGGACAAAACCGTGGAACGCCACTACGAGATGCCCCAATACGAACTCTCCAAACTACACGAATACCTTACCAATGTGCTTCAACTGGAGGCTGTGGCTTGCAAAGACTGGCTGACCAACAAGGCTGACCGTTCCGTAACAGGCAGAGTAGCCCGCCAGCAATGCCAAGGCGAATTGCAGTTGCCATTGAGCGACTGCGGTGTGGTAGCCTTGGATTATCGTGGAGAGAAAGGTATTGCCACCTCATTGGGGCATGCCCCGCAAGCGGCGCTTGCCAATCCCGAAGCCGGCTCTGTACTCTCCGTCAGCGAAGCACTGACCAACTTGGTATGGGCGCCGCTTGCCGATGGATTGGACAGTGTATCCCTCTCTGCCAACTGGATGTGGCCTTGCCGCTCGCAGGAAGGCGAAGACGCCCGTCTCTACAAGGCCGTAAAAGCGTTGAGCGACTTCTGCTGCGCCCTGCAAATCAATGTGCCTACCGGCAAAGACTCCCTTTCCATGACACAGAAATACCCCGACGGCAACAAAGTGATTGCTCCGGGTACGGTGATTGTTTCTGCCGGCGGCGAGGTTTCCGACGTTAAGAAAGTGGTTTCTCCGGTCTTGGTAAACAATGAAAAGTCCACACTCTATCACATAGATTTCAGTTTCGATCATCTGAAGCTTGGTGGTTCCGCCTTTGCGCAATCGCTGGGTAAGGTGGGCGATGAGGTGCCCTGCGTGCGGGATGCCGAGTATTTCCGTGACGCTTTCCTCGCCGTACAGGAGTTGGTGAACAGAGGATTGATTCTTGCCGGACACGACATCTCGGCCGGCGGCCTCATCACCACGCTGCTGGAAATGTGCTTTGCCAACGTGGAGGGCGGTATGGAAATCAACTTGGATAAAATCAAGGAACAAGACCTCATCAAAATCTTGTTTGCAGAAAACCCGAGTGTCGTCATTCAAGTAAGCGACAAGCACAAAGAGCAAGTGAAACTCGTATTGGAAGAGGCCGGTGTAGGCTATGTCATGCTTGGCAAACCGACAGAAGAGCGGCACATCCTCGTAACAAAAGAAGGTGCCACCTATCAATTCGGTATTGACTACATGCGCGATGTCTGGTACTCCACCTCCTACCTTCTCGACCGCAAACAATCCATGAACGGCTGCGCCAAGAAACGCTTCGAGAACTACAAGATGCAGCCGTTGGAATTTACGTTCAAGCCGGACTTCAAAGGGAAGTTCTCACAGTATGGCATCGACCCGAACCGCCGCACTCCATCGGGCATCCGCGCAGTCGTCATCCGAGAGAAGGGCTCCAACAGCGAGCGCGAGATGGCATACGCACTTTATTTGGCAGGCTTTGACGTGAGAGACGTTACGATGACCGACCTTATCAGCGGACGCGAAACATTGGAAGACGTACACATGGTGACCTACGTGGGCGGTTTCTCCAATTCAGACGTTCTCGGCTCGGCCAAAGGGTGGGCAGGCGGATTCCTCTACAACCCCAAGGCAAAAGAAGCTCTCGACAGGTTCTACGCCCGCGAAGACACTCTTTCACTGGGCATCTGCAACGGTTGCCAATTGATGATGGAACTTGGCCTTATCAACCCCGAACATAAGAAGAAGGCTAAAATGCTGCACAATGATTCTCATAAATTCGAGTCCCAATTTGCCTGCGTCGTCATCCCTACCAACCGCAGCGTGATGTTCGGTTCATTGAGCGGCTGCAAAATCGGCGTATGGGTGGCTCATGGCGAAGGCAAGTTCTCTCTGCCTTATGATGAGGAGCAATACAACGTGGTGGCTAAGTTCAACTATGACGAATACCCCGGCAACCCCAACGGTTCGGACTATTCAGTAGCTGCACTGGCAAGTGCCGACGGACGTCACCTTGCCATGATGCCTCATCCCGAACGCTCCATCCTGCCTTGGCAGAATGGCTACTACCCTGCCGACCGCATAAACAATGACCAAATCACTCCGTGGATGGAAGCCTTTGTCAATGCACGAAAATGGATAGAAGAGAAAACGAAGAGATGACAATGCCAAAAGGGAGCGTAATTGTGTATCGTCTCAATTAAAGTAATTAAGAAAACACTCGACAATCATGAAAAGGTTCTTCCTCTTTTTTATATTATCTCCGATTGCATGCATAGCACAAGCAAACGAGTATATGAATGCCGAGCAAGCAACTCGACTGAACATTTGGATTGCAGTACTTTATACCATCATCGTCGCAGTCATTGCAGGTGCGGCTTTGTACATAGTCATGATGAGAAAACAGCGGAAGGTAACCGATGAAAAGATTCGTTCCTTCATCCATACCGCTCACGAGATACGCACTTCGCTGACATTGATAAAGACTTCTCTGGAAGAGATCGCAGAACAGGAGCAGTTGAGTAAAAACGGACAGCAGAATGTCGTCACAGCCCTGCGGAATGTGAACGTATTGCTGAGTCTGACGGCCAATCTTGTCAGTTCAGAACATAAGGATATCCATTCTGATACCCTAAATATGAGTGCACGAGAGATTAGCTCGACTGATGGAGTACCTGTGAATACTTCCAATACGCTCCCTACCCGTGAAGAAAAAGGAGGAAAGATACGGCAAGCCATTCGCCAGAAGATACTGATTGTAGAGAATGACAATGAACTTAAGGAATCTCTGCACGGCTCATTATCCGGGCAATACGACATACAAGCCTGCTCTAACGGAAAACAAGCGTTCACAACAGCCAAGGAGTACCTGCCTGATCTGGTTATTACAGACATCACGATGCCTGAATTGGGAGGTGACGGACTCTGTCATATCCTAAAGAATGACATCAACACTTCCCATATCCCCATCATCTTGTTCACTTCTCTAAATACGGAAGGCAACATCATCAAAGATTTGCAAAACGAAGCGGACGAATATATCGTGAAGCCTTTCAACATCGGTATATTACGCGCAAGCATAGCCAATCTACTGGCTAACAGGATGCTGCTTCGTCACAAATACGCTAATCTGGAACTGGACGAAGACAGATATGGTACGGATTGCATCAACTGCTCCACAGACTTGGATTGGAAGTTTGTTTCCTCTGTCAAGAAAGAGGTGGAAGCCAATATGGAACAGCCTAATTTCAATGTAGACGTGCTTTGTTCTTTGATGAACATGAGCCGAACCAGCTTCTATAATAAGATAAAGGCTCTGACAGACCAAGCGCCGGCCGACTACGTACGTTTGATTCGCCTGAAGTATGCCACGGAACTGTTGAAAGAGCAGAAATACAGCATTACCGAAATATCCGAGAAGACCGGCTTCAGCGATGCAAAATACTTTCGAGAAGTATTCAAGAAGCATTTCAACATCAGCCCGCGCCAATATGCCCAAACGACACGATAAACGATGAATATCTACCTCGAAGCATTCTCCATTTTCTTTAAGATAGGAGCTTTTACCATAGGCGGAGGTTATGCCATGGTGCCCCTAATAGAAAACGAAATTGTAACCAAACGAAGCTGGATAGCCAAGGAAGACTTCATAGACTTGCTTGCCATAGCCCAGTCGGCTCCCGGCGTTCTGGCCGTGAACATATCCATTTTCATTGGATACAGGCTAAGAGGTATACGCGGCAGCATCATCACAGCTTTGGGAACCGTACTCCCCTCGTTTCTCATCATTCTGGCCATTGCCCTGTTCTTTCACAATTTCAAGGAGAACAGCATTGTAGAACGCATCTTCAAGGGCATCCGTCCGGCAGTGGTGGCCTTGATAGCCGCACCTACATTCAGCATGGGCAAGTCTGCCAAAATAAACCGCTACAACGTGTGGATACCTATTGTCTCGGCATTGCTTATCTGGCAATTAGGTTTCTCTCCCATCTGGATTATCATTGCGGCAGGCATAGGGGGCTATCTGTACGGCAAACTGAACAAAACTCATCACTAATCACTCACACCACTTAATCACACTCCCCATGCTTTTCTTCCAATTATTCTATACCTTCTTTAAGATAGGACTCTTCGGATTCGGCGGAGGGTATGCCATGCT
>CAUUOT010000058.1:0-6819 GCA_963546815.1 uncultured Bacteroides sp. | reverse complement strand
GAACCGAACGAGTGTGGCCGGAACGTTTGGGAGAGAGCATACCATTTGTTGAGTACTTATGAGACTGTGGATAAAACTACGGGGGCTCAAAAGCCTATTAGTTTTGATTCGTGGTGGACAAATGGAGATGTCGTGATGCGCCCTCAGGTTCATTCACGTTACTTTCCAGCTCCTTATAATGATATGCCGTGGAAACAACCCGCAGGGGCTGCATATTATAATGATGCGGTTAGACGTGTATTTCCGTCAGTACGGGTACTTCAAGCTATGCAGACTGATGCCGGTTATGGCTATTTCTTAACAAAAAGACATCCTGTTACAGGAAGTTTGGAATATGAATTCTATCCGGGAATAAAAGATTTGACAGAGAACCATTTCCCGAATCCGAACTATCAAACCTATAATTTCGATATCTTAACCAAGCAAGGCATAGGCGCCTATCTTGAGAACAGATGTCCCATTCGCTTTGTGCGTGCGGATTGATTTCAAAAGACAATAAAAAGAATCCCCCAAAAAGGCGGTGAGGATACCGGATGGTATCCTCACCCTCCCACTGTCCAACCTCTACCCCTCCCGTCAGACGCAAGCCTTTGACGGGACAGACACTTGTGTTTTACCTCGTAAAACACAAGCCTTTTAGCCGAAAGACACAAGCCTCTGACACGAGAAACACAAGCCTCTGACTTTTCAGACGCAGATAACGCGGATGACACGGGGAAAAAAAGAAAAAGAAAAATCCGCGTCATCCGCGTCATCCGCGTCTGAAAAATAAAAAAAGAGGAATAGCAACGCCCCGTTTCATCCGCATAACACAACACGAAACCCGGGGAAACCTGATGGGGTGGACAAGCGGCATCGCCCGCTCACCCGCCTCAATGCCTAATTTTGCTTACCTATTCTTTAATAATAATAAAATAGCCTACGCGGGCCGACATGCTGAGGGATGATTTCATATATTTGCATGGTTATGTGCCTGCTTAAAGGCATAATGTAGAATAGAATAGACAAAACCGATTTATAAACTTTTTAACCCCTAACTGAAATGACAAAGAAACTGTATCTGCCTCTGTGGATGGCAATGGTCGTTGCGCTAATGACCTCATGTAAAAGCAAAATGGGTGAATTGTCACCGGACTATTTCACCGTAACTCCGCAAGTGCTGGAAGCTGTGGGCGGCAAAGTACCCGCTACCATTAACGGCAAATTCCCTGAAAAATACTTTCCTAAAAAGGCCGTTGTGGAGGTAACCCCCGTGCTGCGGTGGGAAGGCGGCCAGGCCAAAGGACAGCCCGCCCTGTTCCAGGGAGAAAAGGTGGAAGGCAACGACCAGACCGTGTCGTACCGCATGGGCGGCAACTACACCCTGCGTACCTCCTTCGACTACGTGCCCGAGATGGCCAAGTCCGAACTCTACCTGGAATTCAAGGCCAGGGTAGGAAGCAAGACCCTCAAAATCCCCGCCGTAAAGGTGGCGGACGGAGTGATCTCCACCGCGCAACTGCTGCAGCAGACCTTGGGCAGCGCCAACCCGGCTAACGGCGACGACGCCTTCCAGCGCATCATCAAAGAGAAGCACGACGCCAACATCATGTTCCTCATCCAGCAGGCCAACGTGCGCGCCAGCGAGCTGAAGACCGCCAAAGCATTCGGCAGTGAAGTGAAGAACGTGAACGATGCCGCCAACAAGAAAATCAGCAACATCGAAATCTCCGCCTACGCCTCGCCCGACGGTGGCGTGAGCCTGAACACCACCTTGGCCGAAAACCGCCAGAACAACACCGCTAAACTGATAGGCAGCGACCTGAAGAAGGCCAAAATAGACGCGGCGGTAGACACCAAGTACACCGCCCAAGACTGGGAAGGCTTCCAGGAGCTGGTGTCTAAGTCGAACATTCAAGACAAAGAGCTGATTTTGCGCGTGCTGTCCATGTATTCCGACCCCGAGCAGAGAGAGCAGGAAATCAAGAACATCTCTTCCGTGTACAAGACGCTGGCCGACGAGGTGCTGCCCCAACTGCGCCGCTCGCGCCTGACGCTGAACTATGAAATCATCGGCAAGTCCGACGAAGAGATCGCCAGCCTGGCCGACAGCGACGCCAAGCAACTCAACATCGAGGAACTGCTATACGCCTCTACGCTGACCAAAGACCCCGCTAAACAAGAGGCCATCTTCACCAAGGCTACGCAAATCTACCCCAACGACTTCCGCGCCTACAACAACCTCGGCAAGCTGGCCTACCAGGCAGGCAATCTGGACAAGGCGGAAAGCTACTTCAAAAAAGCGGCTTCCGTGAAAGACGCCCCCGAAGTGAACACCAACCTCGGCCTCATCGCCCTGAACAAGGGTGACAAGACCGCAGCGGAAAGCTACCTGAGCAAAGGCTCCGGGGCGAAGGCGCTGAACGAAGCATTGGGCAACCTCTACGTGGCCCAAGGCCAATACGGCAGAGCGGTAAACGCCTTCGGCGACACGAAGACCAACAGCGCCGCCCTGGCACAAATCCTGGCTAAGGACTACAACAAGGCGAAGAACACGCTGGCCTCCGTGGAGAAACCGGACGCCTATACCGACTACCTGATGGCGGTGCTCGGCGCACGTACCAACAACTCTTCCATGGTGCTCAACTGCATGAAGAACGCCGTTGCCAAAGAGCCCGCGCTGGCCAAGAAGGCGGCTTCGGACTTGGAGTTCACCAAGTTCTTCACCAACAGCGCCTTTATGGACATCCTCCGATAAGAGAAGAACAACCCCCTAAGCAAAGGCCCGGCATAGAAATATGTCGGGCTTTTCTTTTGTTTCAGACTGAAAACAGCTACTTTCGCAGCAAGTAAAGAAGGAAAAAGGAATGAAAAATAGCTGCCTGGGTTGCTGCCTGCTCCTTTCAGTGCTGTCAGCCTGCACCCACAAAGAGACGAACTCCGCCTCCGTGAGCGGAAACATCGAGGGACTGGGGAACGACACCCTCTACGTCTACGGCACAGACCGCCTCTACAGCCGTATGGACACGCTGACAGTCAGGAACGATAAATTCTCCGCCACCTTGCCGGCGGATACGCTGGCGGCGGCGTGGCTGCTCTTCGGCGACGGCACGGAGTTGCCGCTCTACCTGAACAAAGGAGACCGCATCAAGATCAGCGGTTCCGCCGCGGCGCTCTCTGCCCTGGAAATAACGGGAAATACACCCAACGAAGAGCTGACCGCCTTCCGGAAGGAGCTGGAAGGCCTCGGCCGGCCGTCTCAGAAGGTGTTGGAGCAGAAAGCTCAAGCCTTTATCGAGAACCATCCCGCCTCGCTGGTCAGCATCTACCTGCTGGAAACGTATTTCGTAGACAAGGCTTCGCCCGACTTCGCCCTCATCCGCCGACTGACGGACCGCATAACGGGCGAACTGAAAGACCGTCCCTCCATGAACCGACTGCTCACCCTGATGCGCGAAGAAGAGAAGATAGCCGTAGGGAACGGCATGCCCTACATCCACCAGTCCAACGCCAAAGGCACCGACATCAGTCAGACCAGCTTCAGAGACAAGTACGTGCTGATACACTTCTGGGCATCGTGGAACCAGCCAAGCAGGAAAGCCAACGCCGCGCTGCGCCGCATCTACAAGAAAGAGGCAAAGAGCAAGCTGTTCACCCTATGGGGCATCTCGCTGGATACCGATAGAGAGGCTTGGCAAAAGGCCATCGAACAAGACACGCTGAAGTGGGAACAGACGTGCGACTTTGCCGGGTGGAACTCCTCGTCAGCCACACAACTGTGCATCCACACACTGCCCGCCAACCTGCTGATAGACCGCTGGGGAAGGATAGAAGGCAAGAACCTCACCGCGGAGGAGGTTGAAAAGAAGTTGGACGAGTGGAAACAACAAGAAAAACAAAACCATCGACATGCTCATTAAAGTATTCGGCGCGGCGGTTCAAGGCATAGACGCCACCCTCATCACCATCGAAGTAAGCAGTTCCAAGGGATGTATGTTCTACTTGGTAGGACTGCCCGACGTGGCGGTCAAGGAAAGTCAGCAACGCATCCGCTCCGCGTTGCACGAGAATGGGTATCGCATGCCCACGTGCACACTCACCATCAACATGGCGCCGGCGGACATACGCAAGGAAGGCTCCGCCTATGACCTCCCGCTGGCCATAGGCATGCTGGCGGCCAACGAGCTGGTGCAACCGGACAAGCTGGCGGACTATCTCCTTATGGGTGAACTCAGCTTGGACGGCAGTCTGCAGCCCATCAAGGGGGCGTTGCCCATTGCCATCAAGGCGCGGGAACTCGGGTTCAAAGGCATGATACTGCCCCGGCAGAACGCGTGCGAGGCAGCCGTGGTGAACCACATCGACGTGTACGGGGTGGAGAACATCAAAGAGGTGGTGGAGTTCTTCAACGGAACCGGAGAACTGACGCCCACGGTGGTAAATACCCGTGAAGAGTTCTACAGCCGGCAGAGTGCCTTCGACGCCGACTTTGCGGACGTAAAGGGGCAGGAGAACGTGAAGCGTGCCCTCGAGGTAGCAGCGGCCGGCGGGCATAACATCCTCCTCATCGGCGCGCCGGGCAGCGGGAAGTCCATGCTTGCCAAACGCCTCCCCTCCATCCTCCCCCCTCTGTCTCTGGGCGAGAGCCTTGAGACAACCAAGATACACTCTGTAGCGGGCAAGTTGCAGCAGAATGGCGGACTCATCTCCACACGCCCCTTCCGGAGCCCTCACCATACCATATCGACCGTGGCGATGACGGGTGGAGGCAGCTTTCCACAACCCGGCGAAATCAGTCTGGCACACCATGGAGTACTCTTCCTCGACGAGCTGCCTGAGTTCAACCGGAGTGTCCTTGAAGTGCTTCGCCAACCGCTGGAAGACCGCCAAATCACCATCTCGCGGGTGAAGTGCAACGTGGAGTATCCTGCCAGCTTCATGCTCGTGGCTGCCATGAACCCCTGCCCCTGTGGGTACTACAATCATCCCACGAAAGCGTGCGTATGCAGTTCGGGGCAGGTACGCAAGTACCTCAACCGCATTTCCGGACCCCTGCTCGACCGTATTGACCTGCAGGTAGAAGTGGTGCCCGTGCCCTTCGACAAAATCTCGGAAGCCCGTGCGGGAGAGCCGAGTCGCATCGTCCGTCAACGGGTGATGCGCGCCCGCTCGATACAAGAGAAAAGGTACGCCTCCACCCCCGGCATCTACTGCAACGCACAGATGAACAGCCGCCTCCTCTCTCTCTACGCACGCCCGGCCACCGAGGGTCTGAGCCTGCTGAAAACAGCCATGCAACGCCTCAATCTTTCGGCTCGCGCATACGACCGCATACTGAAGGTGGCACGCACCATCGCCGACCTCGAGGGTAGCGCCACCATCCAATCCGCCCACCTTGCCGAAGCCATAGGTTATCGGAACCTCGACCGGGAAGACTGGGCAGGATAAACCGTTGATTTACATCTTTCTATTCATTAAACAAAACATTCAAAGGCTTCGTCTCCTGAGAGGGCATTTTTACGATTCCTAATTGAATAGTTCGTCCGCCAAAAGCGTAATGAAATGACATCTGTAGACATCAAAATACGTCTGCTTCAGGTGGAGGATAAAAAGATTTAATGGTAGAGGCTTTCTTGATTTATTGTCGTACTTTTGCGCCACTATTAAGCTGAAGATACGCATGACTGCAATAAGGGATGACCATTGGCGGGCGGGGTTGACCGACCAACAGGTGCGGGAAAGCCGCGAAAAGCATGGCGCCAACCTGTTAACACCCCCAGAGCGCCCGTCGTTATGGAGGTTGTACTTGGAGAAGTTCAACGACCCTGTGATAAAGACACTACTGGTGGCGGCAGTGCTCTCTCTGATTATTTCCTTTGTAGAACATGAATTTGCCGAGACCATTGGCATTATAGCCGCCATACTGTTGGCTACCGGTATAGGCTTCTTCTTCGAATACGATGCGGGGAAGAAGTTCGACCTGTTGAACACCGTGAGTGACAATACTGGAGTAAAGGTGGTGCGAGAGGCGCGGGTGCAGGAGGTTCCCCGGAGAGATGTAGTGGTAGGAGACATTGTTTTGCTGGAGACCGGAGAAGAGGTGCCGGCAGACGGCCAGCTTATGGAAGCTGTGGCACTACAGGTGAACGAGTCGAACCTCACGGGCGAGCCGGTGGCCTCGAAAACCACTGTAGAGGCTGATTTCGACAGGGAGGCGACGTATGCATCCAACCGCTTGTTGCGTGGAACCACCGTAATGGACGGGCACGGCACGCTACGGGTGGATGCGGTGGGCGACGCCACCGAAATAGGCAAAGTGGCACGCCAAAGCGTCGAGCGCAACACAGAGCCTACTCCGCTGAACATCCAGTTGACTAAGCTGGCCGACCTTATCGGTAAGGTAGGTTTCTCCGCGGCAAGTGTGGCTTTCCTTCTCTTCTTTATAAAAGACGTGGCATTGGCTTACGACTTTTCTTCACTCCACACGTTTCACGACTGGCTACCCGCCTTGCGGGACACGCTGCGCTACTTTATGATGGCCGTAACACTGATTGTGGTGGCTGTGCCCGAGGGCTTGCCGATGAGCGTGACGCTCAGTCTGGCGCTGAACATGCGCCGAATGCTGTCGACCAACAACCTCGTCCGTAAGATGCACGCCTGCGAAACGATGGGAGCCATCACCGTCATCTGCACCGACAAGACGGGCACCTTGACTCAGAACCTGATGCAAGTACATGAGGCGGACTTCCGCCACTGGCAGGGCGAGGCATTGCCCACTGACCTTGGCCGGTTGGTGGCAGAAGGTATAAGCGTCAACTCCACCGCCTTCTTGCAGAGGGG
>CAUUOT010000057.1:0-6833 GCA_963546815.1 uncultured Bacteroides sp. | reverse complement strand
TTCAGAATTTGATCAGAGGTCAGAAATTAGAGGTTAGAGGTTAGAAAATTAGAGGTTAGAGGTTAGAGATTAGAAATTAGAGGTTAGAAAATTAGAAATCAGACATTATATACGGTAACGGAAACGTCCGGCACCGGATTTTGAATCTATTTACTCTAAAAACAGAACTAAATGAAAGAACAGAAAAACAAACAGACAGCACCCGCGGGTGCAGAGAGGCTAAACTATGTGGCCCCCGCCCTTGAAGTCATCGAAGTGGAAACCGCGCAGAACATCTTGGGCGGAAGCACCAACCCACTGCCCGGACTGCCCGGCGAAGACTGGTAAACCGTGAAACGTATAAGCTGTAAGTAAAACGAAACATTTAGAAACAAATGAAAACAAATCACCTGTTTTTCGCTGCCTTGGCTCTGCTGGCAGCAAGCTGCACCAACGAAAACCTCACTCAGGACACCCCCGGGGCTAAACCCCTTACCCTCACCGTGACACTGCCCGAAAAGGCCGGCGCCGACACACGCATCACCTACACACGCGACGTGGACAACGTCTATAAAAGCGTTTGGAACGACGGAGACGCCCTCTCTGTGGTGTACGAGATAGGAACTAACCGCTACGTGGATAAGTTCACGCTGGCATCCAAGAGTGCGGACGGCCGCACGGCCACGTTTAGCGCACCGGCCGACACCCACTTGCCCGCCACCGGCACGGTGACCGTGGGCGTGTACTACCCGTACCGGGAACCTGATACCAATACTGGTTATCGGGGACTGGCTCTCTTCCTTATGAAAAATTCAGGAGAGGTTACTACGGACAATCTGGAAGGGATGGGTAATTACAGCGTGTTCTACGCTACCAACATAACGGTAGTCAACCAACAGATGCCTCGCCTCAACCTGTCCAACCCAGGCACCTCGTTTCTGCGCTTGCCCCAAGGCTTGCGAATCTTCAATAATCACACGGGAACCAAGAGTATCTTCTCCGAAAAGTTGAAGGCAAACGGTTTCTACCTTGCTATTTATAAGCCTACAAATTTTGATATCCGGAATTATGATTCCGGTGTCGAAGTGTACCCCTCCGTAGAGGCCGAGATTAAGGACGGCGTCTTGCAGCGCGACGTCTTCATTCCTATCCTGATTAAAGAGGACTATACCGGTACGGCGCAGTTGGAGTTGGTGATTGGCGAGAACAGTTATACGTGGACGCTGCCTTCGCGCACCATCTCAGCGGGCAAAGTCTACACCGTCAAGCAAGAAAAGATGCCGGCCAAGACGCTGTAAGTACGAAGTACGAAAGCCAAGAACCCGGAAAGTCTCTTCCGCACCGTGCGGGAGGGACTTTTTTGCGATGAGGGGCGGGGATGTTCCCCCCAACGGAAGATTACCACGTTTGTGGTATTGGGGGAGCGAAGCCTTTGCGCTACCTTTGCCGTGTCGAAAGCGTTTTTCGTCTCCCCTTTCGGGGAAAACCACCCTTAAAAACAAACGAAACAATGGAAAGAATAGCGAAACGCCTCACCGAACTGGTGGGCAACACTCCCCTGATGGAGCTGAACAATTACGGCCGGGGCAAAGGCCTGAAAGCGCGCCTCGTAGCCAAACTGGAATACTTCAACCCCACCGGCAGCGTGAAAGACCGTGTGGCCCTCGCCATGATAGAGGATGCCGAAGCCAAAGGCTTGCTGAAACCCGGCGCCACCCTTATCGAGCCTACCAGCGGAAATACGGGTGTGGGGCTGGCCTTCGTCGCGGCCTCCAAAGGTTATAAACTGATATTGACCATGCCCGATACCATGAGCGTGGAGCGGCGCAACCTGCTGAAAGCCCTCGGCGCGCAATTGGTTCTGACGCCGGGAGCCGACGGGATGAAGGGCGCCATCCGGCGAGCCGAAGAGCTGAAGGAGGCTACCGACGGGGCATTGATTTTGCAGCAGTTCGACAATCCCGCCAACCCCGCGGCACACCAACGTACCACCGGACAGGAAATCTGGCGCGACACGGAAGGGAAAGTCGATGTGTTCGTGGCGGGCGTAGGAACGGGCGGCACGGTCAGCGGCGTGGGAGCAGCCCTCAAGGCGCACAACCCCAAGGTGAAGGTGGTGGCTGTGGAGCCGGAAGACTCTCCCGTCCTTTCGGGAGGAAAACCGGGCCCGCACAAGATACAGGGCATCGGCGCAGGCTTTGTACCCGGCAACTATCGTGCCGAGGTGATAGACGAGGTGATGCTGGTGGGCAATGATGACGCCATCCGTGCCGGGCGCGAGCTGGCCAAGAGCGAGGGATTGCTGGTGGGCATCTCTTCCGGCGCGGCCGTGGCTGCCGCCACCCGCTTGGCCCAACAGCCCGAATATGCGGGAAAGACCATCGTAGTCTTGCTGCCCGATACCGGCGAGCGTTATCTCTCCACGCTGTTGTATGCCTTCGAGGAGTATCCGTTGTAAGAGGTAAAGAGAAGAACACGGAGGGGAGAAAGTCCCGTCAGTTGAGCGACTGCATATCGTTCAGGCGCTTGTAGTAGCCGTTCTTGGCCAGCAGCTCTTCGTGCCTGCCCCGCTCCACGATTTCGCCTTCGTAGAGCACGCAGATTTCGTCCGCGTTGCGGATGGTGGACAGACGGTGGGCAATGGCAATGGTGGTGCGCGTCTTCATCAGTCGCTCCAAGGCCTCCTGCACCAGTCGCTCACTCTCCGTATCGAGGGCCGAAGTGGCCTCGTCAAGGATGAGTATGGGCGGATTCTTCAGTATGGCACGGGCAATGCTGATGCGTTGGCGCTGTCCGCCGGAGAGCTTTCCGCCGCGGTCGCCTATATTCGTCTGGTAGCCCTGCTCGGTCTCCATGATGAAGTCGTGGGCGTTGGCAATCTTGGCAGCCTCTACCACCTGCTCCAGGGTGGCGTTCTCCACCCCGAAGGCGATGTTGTTGAAGAAGGTGTCGTTGAACAGGATGGCCTCCTGATTCACGTTGCCTATCAGCGTGCGCAGGTCGCGTATGCGGAAGTCTTTGATGTTGGTTCCGTCAATCAGGATTTCTCCCGACTGCACGTCGTGGTAGCGCGGCAGCAAATCCACCAGTGTGGACTTCCCCGAGCCCGATTGCCCTACCAGCGCGATGGTCTTCCCTTTGGGTACGGTGAGGTTGATGTGCTTCAAAACCTCCCTCTTCCCGTCGTAACTGAAACATAAGTCCTTGAACTCGATTCCTTCTTCCATTCCGGTCAGCGGCAGGGGGTGTGCGGCTTCTTTGATGGGGTTTTCCGCCTTCAGAATCTTGTCCACACGCTCCATGGAGGCTAATCCTTTCGGGATGTTATAGCCCGCTTTGGCAAACTCCTTCAAGGGGTTGATGATGCTGTACAGGATAATCATGTAGAAGATGAAGGTAGACGCGTCCATCGACGTTCCTTCGCCCAAAATCAGCAAGCCGCCGAACCAGAGCACCAGCACAATGAGCAGCGTGCCGAGGAACTCGCTCATGGGGTGTGCCATCGCTTGGCGGATGGCTACTTTGCTGCTGGTGTCGCGCAACTCGTTACTGCACTGTCTGAAGCGGTTCACCATCTTGTCCTCGGCAATGAAAGCCTTGATGATGCGCAGTCCGCCCAGCGTTTCTTCCAGTTGCGACATGGTGTCGCTCCATTTGGCCTGCGCCTCCAGCGAGTTTCGCTTGAGTTTCTTGCCCACCTTGCCCATCAGCCATCCCATGACGGGCAGTACCAGCAAGGTGAACAGCGTGAGCTCCCAGCTGGTGATGATAAGGGTAGAGAAATAAAGGATAATCAGGATGGGGTTCTTCAGCAGCATGTCCAGCGAGCTGGTGATGGAGTTCTCGATCTCGGCCACGTCGCCGCTCATGCGGGCGATGATGTCTCCCTTCCGCTCTTCGGAGAAGAAGCCCAGCGGCAGGTGCATCACCTTGGAGTAGACCATCACGCGGATGTCTCGCACCACGCCCGTGCGCAGCGGAATCATCACGGCCGAAGAGCCGAAGTAGCAAGCAGTCTTCAGCATCGTCATGAAAGCGAGGAAGACGCCCATGAAGAGCAGCGTGGTGGACGGGCCGTACCCCTCGATCATCCGGGTGATGTAATAGTAGAAGTTGTTCACGGCTACCTCCTTCAGGCTGCCGCTGCTCCACTCCATGAACCGGTAAACCTGCGTGTTCTCACCCGTCTTGAAGAGGATGTTCAGGATAGGTATCAACAGGGTGAACGAAAATACGTTGAACAGGGCAGACAACACGTTGAGCACGACAGCCCAACCGATGTATTTCTTGTAAGGCGACACGAAACGTCGCATCAGTTGCAGAAATTCCTTCATTACGAACTATTTGTGGAAGTGATGAGGCGCAAAGATACGACAATTAAACGGAAATAGCTCCGGCCTTATATATAAAAGCAAAAAACGGGCATCCGACAGCCCGCCCGACGTGCGCCTCAAACACAAAGGCTTGAAGACTCTTGGAATGCTTCGGGCATTGTAATACCTTTGCGTGGAGATTTTCTCCAAACTCAAACTGATTTTATGCCAAACCAATTAGCCATCATCATTCCGGCTTATAAAGACGCGTACTTGGACAAGACCTTGGAGTCGCTCGCCCGGCAGACGGATAAGAACTTCTCGGTCTATGTGGGAGATGACAACAGTCCGCACGACTTAGGGAAGATTGTTTCTAACTACTCCCACCGGTTGGATATCTCCTATAAGCGCTTCCCCGACAACTTGGGAAGTACGGACTTGGTGCGGCATTGGAGCCGCTGCCTGGACATGCTGCAAGGCGAAGACTTCTTTTGTCTTTTTTCCGACGACGACACGATGGAGCCTGCCTGCGTGGAGAATTTCTATCGCACACTCGGCGCCGACAGTCGCTTCGATGTCTTTCATTTCGACATCGACCTCATAGATGCCGGCGGCAGCGTCATCAAATCGTGCAACAACTACCCCCCGGTTCTGTCCGCGGAAACATTCGTGCGCCTGCTCTACACCTACCGGATAGACGCGCGTATGCCCGAGTTCGTCTTCAGGACGCGGCATTTCCTGCAATCGGGCGGATTCATCAACTTCGACCTGGCCTACCGCTCGGACAACGCCACCGTGATAACCGCCGCCAAAGACAGAGGCATCCGCACCATTCCCAATGCCAAGGTTCTGTGGAGAGACAGCGGCATCAACATCTCGTCGAACCATAACAACGCCCTGAAGCCCAGAAGAGTCTATGCCACCATCGACTTCTTCGAGTGGATGGAGGAATACTACGCGCAACGCGCTGAACCCTGTCCGCTCAGTCTGAAGGAAAGGCTCGAACTGATTATCAGCGATATCTTGACCTTGGCCGACAGCTTCCCCCGAAAGGAGCTGTACAAAGCCCTCGGAAAGATGAAACGAGCGCGGAGAAACAGATTCCTCTACCTGCGGTGCAGTATATACCTCTTGATTGCGTTACGAAAAAACAGGAAGCACAAGAAATACTTCACTTATATCCAGGCACATTGCCTTGCTCCCTACTTAAAGAAATAAAACATGGAGAAAATCGCGTTTGTCGTTGTAAGATACGGAAAGGAGATTAACGGAGGAGCCGAGTTTCATTGCAAAATGCTGGCCGAAAGATTGACAGGCCTTTATCACGTGGAAGTGCTGACCACATGCGTCAAGAACTATGTGACGGGCGACAATGAGTTTCCCGAAGGAGAAGAAACCATCAACGGAGTACTTGTTCGCAGATTCAAAGCCGACCCCATTCACAAAGAGCGGATGTATTCCTATGCGAGAAGGGCAAAACGTGGGCGGAAACTGCGAAAGTTCCTGTACCAATCCCGCCTGCTGGCATTCGTTTCATGTTTCTGTCCTGTCTGGACTTATCGAAAAGAGTATGAGATAAACGCGCTCAACAGTAATGTATTTTATTCGTCTTCCTTGTTTTCGTTCATCAAAGAACACAAAAAGGAGTACAAAGCGTTTATTCCCATATCGCTGGATTATCCCCAGATGTACTACACGGCATTGTATGCACCGGAGAAGACACTGGTTATCCCCACCATGCACTATCATAGCATATCATTCCGCTCCATTCTGACCCAAGTATTCACAAAGGTGGCCTATATAGGCTTCAATACACATGCAGAAGAAAAGCTCGGACGACGGATATTCGGCCCGAGGATGTCGCGCCACGGAATTATAAGCGTGGGAATAGAAACGGCTCCCCCGGCAGATTGGACAACAACCTCTGCCAAGTACGGGCTTCCTTCTGAGTACCTGTTATACGTAGGAAGAGTAGACCGCAACAAGCTGCATCATATATTCGACTACTTCGTTACGTACAAAGAGATGTATAAGGACGCTCCACTGAAATTAGTCATGGTGGGCGGATTGTTTACCGAAGCTTTCGACCATCCGGACATCATTTATACCGGTTTCGTGGACGAACATGAAAAGACCGTCATCATACAACATGCCAAAATCATTGTAAACCCATCCAAATACGAAAGCCTTTCGCTCATTCTGCTCGAAGCCATGAGTCAAAAGAAACCGATGCTTGTCAACGGGCTATGCAATGTATTGAAAGAGCATTGCAAGAAAAGCAGGCATGCAGCCCTCGCTTATTTCAATAAACAAGACTTCATAAAGAAGCTCCACCAAATAGATTCTTCCGAGAAACTCAGAACCGAGATGGGAGAGAAAGGAGCGGAATATGTGCAAAAGAACTATAACTGGGAATTGATATTAAAGAGACTGACAACAGCCATAGAATACATTGGAAAGAAAAATGATTGATATAGTATGCAATATAGATGAGAACTATGTGGAGTATTGCGGCGTGATGCTGACAAGCCTGTTTATCCA
>CAUUOT010000056.1:0-6848 GCA_963546815.1 uncultured Bacteroides sp. | reverse complement strand
CAAGAATTGACTCTTCCCAGTGAGGACGGGAAGAAGGTGCTCTATCCCCGAATGAGGATTCAAGGGCAGGTGGACTTGAAGCAGCTGGCCGAGCGGATGAGCTTCGCCAGCACGTTTGCGGCGGCGGAAATCGTGGGAGTGCTGCAGTCGCTGGCCGGCGCCATGGCGTGGGAAATGGCGCAGGGGCGCTCGGTGAAGATTGACGGGCTGGGCCTATTCACCCCCTCGCTGAGCCTGCGCGAGGGCGTGGAGCGTGAGAGCGCCGAGCCGGGCGGCACCAAGCGCAATGCGGCCAGCATCCGCGTGAAAGACATTAACTTCCGTGCCGACAAGGAGCTGGTGAGCGAAACGGATTTGAACTGCACGCTGGAACGCTCCGAGCGGAAGTTCCGCCGCTCGTCGCGCCAATATACGCCCCAGCAGCGGCTGAGGCTGGCGCAGGAGTTTCTGGCCCGATATCCCAGAATGACGGTGGGCGATTATTGTGCGTTGACGGGACTGCTACATGGTGCCGCCTCGCTTGAGCTGAGGCGCTGGGCGGCCCTGCCGGAGAGTGGCATAGGAACCGCTGGCAGAGGCACGCACGTGATGTACGTGAAGGAGGAGGGATAGCCTTGCGCCCTCCCTCCACCCCCCGGCTCACTTGCCGGCGGGGAGGGGGGGAAGGCGGGGTGGGGTGTTATTTGGACGCCTCGGCGTTCTTAATCATCTGCTCGCTGGCGTACATGTACACCTCTACGCGGCGGTTCTGGTCGGCGGACTTGTCCTCGTCGTACTGGTCGTAGGCCACGCCTTCCACCTTCTTGAACTGCTGTGCGGACACGCCGCAGCTCTGCAGGTATTTCTCTACGGACACGGCGCGGTTCTTCGAGACCTTCATGTTGGCGGCGTACGTGCCTACCTTGTCCGTGTGGCCGATGATGGCGATGTCCGTCGTCGGGTCGTCTTTCAAAATCTTGGCGAAGTCGTTCAGCGCCGTCTTTGCCTCCGCTCCCAGTGCCGAGGAGTTGAATCCGAACAGGATGCCTGCGGGGAAGGAGACTTTCACTGCCGGCAGCCCGTTGATGTCCGTCACCTGCTCCACCTGCGCGCCCTTAATCTTGGCGGCTTCGGCGGCTTTCTTGTCCATCTTGCGGCCGATGATAACGCCCGTGCCCGTGCCTACCGCGGCACCCACGGCCGCGCCGATGGCCGCGCCCTTGCCCTTGCCCAGCAGTCCGCCGATGATGGCTCCCGCCGCCGCACCCGAGCCTCCGCCAATCAGGCCGCCCTTGGTGGTGGTGTTCATAGTTCCGCAACTGCCCGCCAGCATGGCGGCGCACAGCATCAAGGCTGTAATTCTCGTCTTTTTCATTGTTTTTCCCTTTCTTTAATGGTTTAGTTATACTAATTACGGTGCTAAGGTAGCACGATTGGCCATACGCCCGTCCTCGTCACGCCTCTTTCTTGTCTTTTTTAGGTTTCTTTTTGATTGAGGCCCCTCTTCCCCCGAAAAGGAAATGTCCGGGCGAATCACTTCGACCGGACATCCTTAAATAAACTTTGGCAGAGTTTATTTACTCTTTCTCTGAATCAAGTTCCGGTGATGAAATGACGGGACGGGACTGTCCGCCTCATTTTGAACTCATCGCTTTTTCCTCGAAAGCAGTGATAAAGTAAAGGTGCACGGCAGGTCTTCTGACTTGTTTCCGCTTCAGGCGCCTTCCCGGAAGCAGGGACTTCCAGTGGCAAAGAGAGTGAAAATGGCCTGCAGCGTTGTGTTGAAACTCACAGCAGCGGGACTGTTCAGGACTTGCACCTGATTCCCTTTTAATCGCCGGCTATGGACAAAATACGGCGAACCGATGCGTTGCAAAAGTATGAAATCATTCCGAGATAACAACCCTGCGGGCGCAGTATTTTTTGTGCGGGGCTCCCTTGTTACACCTTGCCGTCTCCCTCACTGTGCGGCGTGCAAACAAAATAGCCGCTTCCGTCGCGGAACCGGCTATTCGTTCATCATCACTTATGAATGATGCTTACCCTTAATTCATGCTTAGAGTGCTGTAAACTGGCTGACCGAGGCGAGTGGCTTTGCCGCGCGCATCCCTTTCAAGATGTGGTGGTAGCGCCGCCCGATATAGCCGTCCCAGTAATCGGTATAATTTTCGAACTTACCTTTCGAGTTCATAATCTGCAGCTCTTGGGTGTAGTTGCCGTTGGCGTCCTGCACCATAATCCTATAGTCGATGTGGGCATATCCCGCCGAATTGAAGATGCTCTTCTTGACTTTGACGGGCTGCCATCCGGTTGCCTCGCCGAAGGCTACGGGTTCGCCGACGTTTATCCAGTTGCTCTTCACATCCTTCGATATGATGTACTGGTATTGATATTGCAGCTTCAGCGGGCAGTATTCCCCCTCTTTCTCGTACAAGAAGTGGTAGAACTTCACCCAGCAGGTGCTGTCTGTGTCCATCGTGAGATTGGTCTCGTAGGGATACCCGTTGTCGAAGACGATGGGCTCCTTGTCGAAGTCGTAGACAAAGACATTCTGTTTGCCCTCTTTCAGCGTTGTATTCTTGTCATACACAAGCTCCATCTTCTGGCCTTTGTATAGCTTGATGTTGACGTCGCCCGGCTTCACCGCGTAGAACCTCCCCACGCTTCCCGACGGGGAGGCATTGTATGTGCTGATTACTGTGGAATTGTTGTTCACATACTCCTGCCCCGCGATTTCCATCTTAAAGATGTTGTTGTTTTTAGTGGCAACCACAGGAACGAAATAGTGCAACTGTATTTCGGCTATTCCTTTGTTTATTGGGGTGTTTATGTATTCTATCTCATGCTTCTCGCACGAAGCCGTCCCCAATGCTACGGCTAATAGAAGCATATATTTCAATCTTTTCATACTGATATGTTTTATGGTCAATATTGTAGTTACAAGCTTGTCGGCATCTCGTCCGGATATGCGAACCACGGAATGGAGCAATGATAGTTGTCCGCCGTTCCGCTGATAGGTTGCAACGTCCGCAGCGAAGGAACATTCCACATGTATTCCGAGTTGTAGCGCGGGCGTACTCTGTAGCAGGGCGAACCTTGATTACGAGTGTTATATTGCCCTTTGCGACCCTGCACTTGCGCCGGAGCCAGATAGAATCCTTTATATACTTTGGTTTCATCCGTATCCCATTTCTGGTCTACCGTGGTCTCGGACCATCCGTTCCCCAATTTGGGATACTCGCCGGTGTATTTTATGTCGTAGTGGTACTTGCGCATGTCCACCCATGCTTCGTGTGCTCCCCAAGGATAGAGTGCCACCCATTTTTGCATCATGATGTGCGACAGCGTCAGGTCGTCGGCGGTCATCCCGTCTACATAAGGTCCGCTCGCATATTCGGCAGCCAGCTTCTTGAATACTTCTTTGGTGATTTTATCGCCACCCGTTTCCTTTCCGGAAGTTCCGGGGGATATGTATCGTTCGCAGAAGTCCAAGTCGGCTTTTACTCCTTCTTTGAAGGCTTGCAATGCGGCGTCTTTATTGCCCATCTTGTAGTTGGCTTCGGCCACGCAGAACTTGATTTCGGCACACGTCATCAAGATGTACGGAGCATCGTCTCGATATAGCCAGCGGCCTTTCCCGTCATTCACGTCCCCTTTGTATTGCGAGCTAGCATTGCGTCCGTAGAAAGAGGGTGCTGTTCCTATCGGCCCGCTGGCTCCGGTAAAGTAACCGCCGTAATACCGATGCGCTTTTACGCTGTCCGCATTGTTGATATTCTTATAGGTAGGGTCGTCAACCGTGCCTAACCTGACGGCCATGCGCGGGTCATAGTGTCCGGTTACATCCTTCAGTGTATCGCAGATAATCTGGTTATCGGCAAGCTCGTACGGATAGTAATCATTCTTCTCTACCCGAATCTTCTCTCCCGTCATTTCATCGTATTTGGGAACGCTTCCGGTCATCACCTGAACGGCATACTCGTGTTGGAAGTAAGACCGTGAGAGGTTGCCTCTGTAAGTTCCCCAGAAGTTGTTATAAGAAGATTCCACAGAACTTTCTCCATTCCCTTCCAAGGCTACGGTTGCATCGTCATCAGGACTTTGAAAAGCTTTTTGGGCACATTCTATCAATTCCGGCGCATATTTGCTGACAAAATCTTTTTTGTTGGAGAGTGAAGCCAGGTTGTGCACTATAACGGAGTAGGCAAACTTAATCCATTTGCTCTTGTCACCTTTGTATATCCAATCGTTATCAGTGATTTTGTTTCCATAGTTATGAGTGTCTTCCTTTCCCAGGTATTCTATGGATTTATACGCCCATTCCCTTACCTGTGCGTAAATATCTTCCTGACTGTCGTATTTATGTGATAGCAAGTTCGGAACATAGGCTTCTTTCATCGGGAGTTCGCCGTGATATTTTGTCAGTTTATCCCAACTGAAAGCCTTAATGGCCAGACCGATGCCTGCCATTGTCCATTCTTCATTAGCTATGGATTGGTTGATAAGGTTTTCCAGATTCATGCCTTGCAGCCAATACGTCATTCTAAATACTTCGCCTCCTGCGTCCGATCCCTGAACGTAATAGTTACTTGCAAAACTGGTGTAACTAATGGTACCCATCATCTGAGTGAGCGGGCCTACGGCACGTATGTCGTAATAGACGCCTTGGTAACTCTGAATGATTCCCGACAGATACAAGTATCCTTCTACATAGTCGGGTGCATCGACATTATTGTTCACATCCAGATAGTCGTCGCAACTGCTATTGAATGATAATATTGCCGCTAAGATTGTTATGATTGATAGTCTTTTCATAATTCATGCTTTTTAGTTATTCCAATTTTAATTGAAAGTCAGGCTGATGCCGAATGAGATGCTACGCGGGTTGGGGAGTGACCATACGTCATAACCCTCACCGCCTGTACCGCCGGCAGCCGCAGATACGGTATTTCCTACGGCGTCGATGCCCGAATAGTTGGTCCAAGTATAGAGGTCATTGCCGCATAAGTAGATGTTGGCATTGCTGATGAGTCCGCTGAAGACTTTCTTGAGATATTGATTGGGAACTTTATATGACAGTCTCAATTCTTGCAGCCGCAGATAGTTGACATCTTTTTCAAGCCAGTCTTCGTCCCCTCCGCCATAGATAGAGGCACCGTATATCTTGTAGTCCACCGCGATGTTGTTGGGAGTCGGTTTATCGGAGTTCTCTTTTCCGTCTTTCAATACACCCTTAAAGACTACCGGACCGCTTTCGCGAAGCTTCACCGATTCCCAACTTGTACCGGTGGTCATCATCGTACGTTTGGTACCATTTACTACAGTCGCTTTGTAACGGCCCGCCAACATGGCCGAAAGACGAATCCCCGTCCATGATAATGAGGGGGTGAGGCCATAGCGCAACTTCGGTTCACGATTGCCGATGACAGACCATGCCTCGTCTACGATAGGAAGTCCCGTAGTCGGTTCAATCAATATATCACCTTTTTCGTTGCGGCTGTATGCACGTCCTGTCAGGGTAGTAACAGGGTGTCCCCTCATGATACCATTGCGGATGTTACCCGAGTTCCATGTGTATGCGTTATAATACTCGCTCACATTTTCGGGCAGATATACCACTTCTGAGTCGGTTTGCGACAAATTCACGCCCACATTCCAACGTAACCCGTTTTGATTGATGACATCTCCGTCGATATGGGCCTCCCAACCCCAGGTATTGAATGTTCCGACATTCATGTTGTTCAAGATGAAGCCAGTCGCATAACTTAGTCGGAAACCTTTTACAATTTGGTCGGAACAGTGAGTGTGGAAATAAGTGAAGTCCGCAACAATGCGATCGTTGAAGAAGCGGCCTTCGAAACCGGCTTCCCACGAAGTGGTCATTTCCGGCCTTAAGTTTTTGTTCGGACCCGTGAAACCATATTTGTAACCTCCTCCCCAAAGTCCGGTAGGTTCTAATTCCGGGTCAATCTCCAACGGACCGGCATCTTTACCTACTTGGGCGATGGAGCCGCGCAACTTCAAGTAATTTATATACTTGTTCTTTTTTAAGAAAGGAAGCTCCGTGGCGACGAAAGCCAATTCTGTTGCCGGATAGAAATAGGAGTTATTCTTTTTGGGCAATGTAGACGACCAGTCATTACGGGCACGCAGCGTTAGGAACGCCATGTTGTTGTATCCGAATTCAGCCTGTGCCGAGATGGCTTGTACGCGGCGTTTGGTCGTGCGCTTTTTACTTGAATGGGTGAGAGGATCACAGTTGTTGATAGATTGAAAATCCACTACTTTAAATTTCGATCCGTATGAAGATAGACGTGTCACCCCGTTTTCTAACTGGTGATAACCTACCTGGGCTGTAAATGTCATCTTTTTATTGAAGAAATCTTTATTATATCCGGCCAAGACGTTCAAAGTAGGATCTGAAAAATTAGCCTTTGCAATGTTGTAATACCCCGAACCGGCATTGTTGTCCGCATAGTAAGGATGGTTTGAAGTCTCGAAAGCCTGTGTACCTACATCCCATCCTACTTGGGCACGTAGGAAGACTTCCTTTATCGGTCTGACGGTAATGGCCGCGTTGGAGAGGAAACGTTCCGACTCATCGTAATATTTGTTTTTGTGTAATCCAAATAGAGGATTCAGCATATCTGTATCCACATAATAGTCGGGTCTCCGCATGTGCGAGCCGTCTTTATCCAGATAGTTTGCCATATTATCCACTATCGGCCAGCGCATGGCTTGATACAACGGACCCGCCGTTCCGCGCAGCGTTTTGGTATTGGTAGTCGAAGTGTATTGCATGGATGCTTCGAATTTCATCCATTTCGTGATATCAGCTTTCCCTGAAAGTGTCAGGTTCGTACGCCCAT
>CAUUOT010000055.1:0-6851 GCA_963546815.1 uncultured Bacteroides sp. | reverse complement strand
ATGGGACTCAATGAATTTTTAAGCTCGATTTTCGGCAACAAATCCACACGCGACATGAAGGAAATACAACCGTGGGTTGAGAAAATCAAAGCCGCCTATCCTGAAATTGCCGCACTCGACAACGACGGCCTGCGCGCCAAAACCGACGAACTGAAAGCCTATATCCATAATTCGGCCGCCGAACAACGCGCTAAAGTGGACGAGCTGAAGGCAAGCGTAGAAGATATCGAGTTGGAAAAACGCGAAGATATCTTCAACCAAATCGACAAGATAGAGAAAGAAATATTGGATATTTACGAAAAAGCATTGGATGAAGTACTTCCTACCGCTTTTTCCATCATAAAGGAAACGGCTAAACGCTTTACCGAGAACGAAGAGGTGACAGTCACTGCCACTGAGTTCGACCGCCAATTGGCTGCCTCCCAAGACTTCGTGCGCATAGATGGCGACAAGGCCATCTATCAGAACCATTGGACGGCTGGCGGCAATGACACCGTTTGGAACATGATACACTATGACGTGCAGCTGTTCGGCGGCGTGGTATTGCACAAAGGAAAGATTGCCGAAATGGCTACAGGTGAAGGTAAAACGTTGGTAGCTACCTTGCCCGTATTCCTCAATGCCTTGACCGGAAACGGCGTGCACGTGGTGACGGTGAACGACTATCTGGCTAAACGTGACTCCGAGTGGATGGGGCCTCTTTACATGTTTCACGGTTTGAGCGTGGACTGCATCGACAAGCACCAACCTAATTCAGACGCTCGCCGCAAAGCATATCTGGCAGACATCACCTTCGGTACGAACAACGAATTCGGCTTCGACTACCTGCGAGATAACATGGCTATCAGTCCGAAGGATCTTGTACAGCGCCAACATAATTATGCTATCGTCGACGAGGTGGACTCTGTGTTGATTGACGACGCCCGTACTCCGTTGATTATTTCCGGCCCTGTGCCTAAAGGCGACGACCAACTCTTCGAACAGCTTCGCCCGCAAGTGGAGCGTCTGGTAGAGGCGCAGAAGAAGATAGCCACTCAATATCTGGCCGATGCCAAGCGACTCATCGCCTCGGATGACAAGAAAGACCAAGAAGAGGGATTTCTTGCACTCTATCGCAGTCATAAGTGCCTACCCAAGAACAAAGCGTTGATTAAGTTCCTCAGCGAGCAAGGCATCAAAGCCGGTATGCTGAAGACTGAAGAAATCTACATGGAGCAGAACAACAAACGTATGCACGAGGTGACTGACCCTCTGTACTTCGTTATCGACGAGAAACTGAACAGTGTAGATCTGACAGACAAAGGGGTAGACTTAATTAGCGGCAATGCCGAAGACTCCACCTTCTTCGTGTTGCCCGACATCACCGCCCAGCTTTCTGCTCTGGAAAATGAGACGGACTTGACCGACGAGCAACGCTTGGAGAAGAAAGATGCCTTAATGACCAATTATGCCGTGAAGAGCGAACGTGTGCATACCATCAACCAGCTGTTGAAGGCCTACACGATGTTCGAGAAAGATGACGAATATGTAGTCATCGACGGGCAAGTGAAGATTGTGGACGAGCAGACCGGCCGTATCATGGAAGGTCGCCGCTATTCCGACGGTCTGCATCAGGCCATCGAAGCCAAGGAAGGTGTAAAGGTGGAAGCCGCTACGCAGACTTTCGCCACGATTACGTTGCAGAACTACTTCCGTATGTACCACAAACTTTCCGGTATGACGGGTACGGCCGAAACAGAGGCCGGCGAGTTGTGGGATATCTACAAACTGGATGTAGTTGTTATTCCCACCAACCGACCCATTGCCCGTAACGACATGAACGACCGCGTCTACAAGACGAAGCGCGAGAAATACAAAGCTGTCATCGAGGAAATAGAGAAGATGGTGACGGCGGGACGCCCGGTATTGGTAGGTACTACCTCCGTAGAAATCTCCGAAATGCTGAGCAAGATGTTGACCATGCGCAAGATAGAGCACAGTGTCCTGAATGCCAAGCTGCACCAGAAAGAAGCGGATATCGTGGCCAAAGCCGGCTTGAAGTGTGCGGTGACTATTGCCACGAATATGGCCGGGCGTGGTACTGACATTAAACTGAGTCCGGATGTAAAAGCTGCCGGTGGTCTGGCTATCGTCGGCACGGAGCGTCACGAGAGTAGACGTGTAGACCGTCAGTTGCGAGGTCGTGCAGGCCGTCAAGGTGACCCCGGGTCTTCTGTATTCTTTGTTTCGCTGGAAGACGACCTGATGCGTCTGTTCTCTTCCGACCGCATCGCCAGCGTCATGGACAGGCTCGGTTTCAAGGAAGGTGAGATGATTGAGCACAGCATGATTTCCAAGTCCATCGAACGTGCGCAGAAGAAGGTAGAAGAGAACAACTTTGGCATCCGTAAACGCCTGTTAGAGTACGACGATGTGATGAACAAGCAGCGTACCGTGGTCTACACCAAACGTCGCCATGCACTGATGGGTGAGCGCATAGGCATGGACATCGTGAACATGATTTGGGATCGTTGCGCCAATGCCGTCGAGGCTCCCGATTATGAAGACTGCAAGATGGACATGCTGCAAACGTTGGCCATGGAAGTACCGTTCAACGAAGAGGAATTCCGTAACGAAAAGAAGGAGACGCTTGCCGAAAGAGCCTTCGATGCTGCTATGGAACTCTTCAAGCGCAAGACCGAGCGCATGGCGCAGATAGCCTATCCGGTTATCAAGCAAGTGTACGAAACACAAGGACACATGTACGAAAACATCCTTATCCCCGTCACCGACGGCAAACGAATGTACAACATCTCTTGCAACTTGAAGAAGGCATATGAGACCGAATGCAAGGAAGTTGTGAAATCATTCGAGAAGTCAATCCTGTTGCACGTCATCGACGAGGCTTGGATGGAGAACCTCCGTGAACTGGACGAGTTGAAGCATTCCGTACAAAATGCAAGCTACGAACAGAAAGACCCGTTGTTGATTTACAAGCTGGAGTCCGTCAACTTGTTCGACGCGATGGTAGACAAAATCAACAACCAGACGATTTCTATCTTGATGCGCGGGCAGATTCCCGTGCAGGACGAGCCTGCTGAAGGAACGCAACCTTCTCGTCGTGTAGAAGTGCGCCAAGCGGCTCCGGAACAGCGTCAGGACAGGAGCAAATATCGCGAGCAAAAGGCCGACCTGAACAATCCGCACCAGCAGGCCGCCGCCGCACAGGATACACGTGAGCAACAAAGGCGCGAACCCATCCGTGCCGAAAAGACCGTCGGACGCAATGACCCTTGTCCCTGCGGTAGCGGCAAGAAATACAAGAACTGCCACGGGAGAAATATCTAAAGCCACGAGACGAAAGGTCGCGAAGCTTGCCCAAGGCTTGCTCCGCGGCCCTTTTGTAATCTTTAAGAGCGGCAATGTTTTACTGCAAAACATTGCCGCTTTTCGCATGAAATATTGCCGCTTTCTTTCAAGGAAAAAGAATGTTCGCTCTTCTCTCGACTAACGGAAGTCGAAGCAGCCTCTTTTTTCTGTCTGATTCGAGCTAAAACAATGCACTTACAGACTGTCAGGTTTGAGTGCCCCATAGGGTAAAGTTTCTAGTAGAAAAGTTTTATACTCAACGAAATATACTTAGCTTTGCGGGCAAAAAGAAACACTATCGAAAACTTTAATCTTATTTTATGGACAAAAAGAGAGTTTACACATTTGGAAACGGCCAGGCAGAGGGAAAGGCTGACATGAGAAATCTTTTGGGGGGAAAGGGTGCCAACCTTGCGGAAATGAACCTGATAGGAGTTCCGGTTCCTCCGGGTTTTACAATCACGACGGAAGTTTGTACCGAGTATTATGAAATGGGGCAGGAGAAGGTCGTCGCCCTGTTGAAAAACGAAGTGGAGCAGGCCATTGCCCATGTGGAAAGGCTGATGCGTTCCAAGTTCGGCGACGTGGAGAACCCGTTGTTGGTTTCCGTCCGTTCGGGTGCGCGCGCTTCCATGCCGGGCATGATGGATACCATCCTGAATCTGGGTTTGAATGATGAAGTGGTAGAGGGCCTGACACGCAAAACCGGCAACGCGCGCTTTGCTTGGGATTCTTACCGCCGCTTCGTGCAAATGTACGGCGATGTGGTGCTGGGCATGAAGCCGGTGAACAAAGAAGACGTTGACCCGTTTGAAGCCATCATAGAAGAGGTGAAGCATGCCAAAGGCGTGAAGCTGGATAACGAGCTGGAGGTGGAAGACCTCAAAGAGCTGGTGAAGAAATTCAAAGCTGCCGTAAAGGCACAGACCGGCAAGGACTTCCCGACGTCTGCCTACGAGCAGTTGTGGGGGGCTGTATGCGCCGTGTTCAACTCGTGGATGAACGAACGTGCCATTCTCTATCGCAAGATGGAGGGGATTCCCGACGAATGGGGCACGGCAGTCAGTGTTCAGGCCATGGTATTCGGCAATATGGGAGAGACCTCGGCTACGGGTGTTTGCTTCAGCCGCGACGCTGCCACGGGCGAAGACCTCTTCAACGGCGAATATCTGATTAATGCGCAAGGCGAAGATGTGGTGGCAGGCATTCGTACTCCGCAGCAGATTACAAAGATAGGCTCGCAACGCTGGGCCGAACTGGCCGGTGTAAGCGAGGAAGAGCGTGCAAGCAAGTATCCTTCCATGGAAGAGGCCATGCCCGAAATCTATAAAGAGTTGGACGCGCTGCAAACCAAGCTCGAAAATCACTACAGAGACATGCAGGACATGGAGTTCACCGTGCAGGAAGGCAAGCTCTGGTTCCTTCAGACGCGTAACGGAAAACGTACGGGTGCCGCTATGGTGAAGATTGCCATGGATTTGCTCCGTCAGGGAATGATTGACGAAAAAACGGCATTGCTTCGTTGCGAGCCCAACAAGCTGGACGAGTTGCTTCATCCCATATTCGATACGAAGGCTCTGAAGCAGGCACAGACTTTGACCCGCGGCTTGCCCGCATCTCCGGGCGCTGCTTGCGGACAAATCGTCTTCTTTGCGGACGATGCAGCCGAATGGCATGCTGCCGGCAAGAAGATTGTAATGGTGCGTATCGAAACTTCTCCCGAAGATTTGGCCGGTATGGCGGTTGCCGAAGGCATCTTGACGGCTCGCGGAGGTATGACCTCGCACGCTGCCGTAGTGGCTCGCGGCATGGGTAAGTGCTGCGTGTCGGGCGCGGGAGCGTTGAATATCGACTATAAGGCACGTACGGTAGAGGTGGACGGCGTTGTCCTGAAAGAGGGAGATTACATCTCTTTGAACGGCAGCACGGGCCAGGTATATAATGGCAAGGTAGAAACAAAAGCTGCCGAACTCTCCGGCGATTTCGCCGAATTGATGAATCTGGCCGATAAATATACCAAACTGCAAGTTCGTACCAATGCCGACACTCCGCACGACGCAGAGGTGGCGCGCAGCTTCGGTGCGGTGGGCATCGGCCTCTGTCGCACGGAACACATGTTCTTCGAAGGCGAGAAAATCAAAGCCATGCGCGAAATGATTCTTGCGGAAGATGCCGAAGGGCGCCGTAAGGCTTTGGACAAGATTCTGCCGTATCAGCAAGCCGACTTCAAGGGAATCTTCAAGGCTATGGCCGGATGTCCGGTGACCGTCCGTCTGCTCGATCCTCCTTTGCACGAGTTTGTTCCTCACGATTTGAAAGGCCAGCAAGAGATGGCGGATGCCATGGGAGTAAGCTTGCAATATATCCAGCAGCGCGTTGAGTCGCTTTGCGAACATAATCCGATGCTGGGACACCGTGGCTGCCGTTTGGGCAATACCTATCCCGAAATCACTCAGATGCAGACGCGCGCCATTCTGGGTGCCGCACTGGAACTTAAGAAAGAAGGTGTTGAAACGCATCCCGAAATCATGGTGCCGCTTACCGGTATCTTGTACGAGTTCAAGCAACAGGAAGAGGTGATTCGCGGCGAAGCAGCCAAATTGTTTGAAGAAGCAGGAGACAGCATCGACTTCAAGGTGGGTACCATGATCGAGATTCCGCGTGCCGCTCTGACAGCCAATCGCATTGCATCCTCCGCGGAATTCTTCTCATTCGGTACGAACGACTTGACACAGATGACATTTGGATATTCACGCGACGATATCGCATCTTTCCTTCCCATCTATCTGGAAAAGAAGATTCTGAAAGTCGACCCGTTCCAAGTGCTCGACCAAAACGGTGTAGGTCAGTTGATACGCATGGCCACAGAGAAAGGGCGTGCCATCCGTCCGGATCTGAAGTGCGGCATTTGCGGCGAGCATGGCGGCGAACCTTCTTCCGTGAAGTTCTGCCATAAGGTAGGCTTGAACTACGTCAGCTGCTCTCCGTTCCGCGTGCCTATCGCACGTTTGGCGGCGGCGCAGGCGGCAATCGAGGAATAATTAATCTTCTTAAAAGAAAAGATTATACTGAATATCAATAATATGAAAGGCTTACTCTTTTTAGGGTAAGCCTTTTTGGGTATCTTTTTTAGCAGATGTTTTCTCTATGTTTTCCAAAAGACACGAAGATGTTTTCTGGCGTAATGGACCTTTGGTAGGCTGGTAATTCCAGCCTACTTTTTTATATTCAGGAAACCATCGATAAACTTCTTTTTATTAGCTTGGTTCATTCCATTATGATTCCGTAAGGCTCTTTTAAGTTGGGAGTTAAATCCTTCCAAAAGATTTGTGGTATTGGGTATCTCTATTTCCGGATATTCTTCATACGTATAGAGCCATTTAAGGTGCGCTTTTATAGAACGCCTCGCAGTTCTCAGTCTTCTATGTGTATAGGTTGTCTTTCCAGAAATCAGGGAAGTTCGTTCATCCAAGAACTCTTTCCATTTATCACACCATTTATCA
>CAUUOT010000054.1:0-6882 GCA_963546815.1 uncultured Bacteroides sp. | reverse complement strand
TGGAGAACAGCCCATGACTTCGGGCCCCGTGTATGTGGGCGCTTTCGTTCTCTTCCTCTTCGTGCTGGGTTGCTTCATCGTAAAAGGGCCGTTGAAGTGGGCGTTGGTTGGAGCCACACTCTTCTCCGTCTTTCTGGCTTGGGGAAAGAACTTCATGCCACTGACGGACTTCTTCATCGACCACGTCCCGATGTATAATAAGTTCCGTGCCGTATCGTCCATCCTCGTCATTGCCGAATTTACCATCCCTCTATTGGCCATATTCGCTTTGAAGCGCATATTGGAGGAACCTACAATCATGAAGCGAGAGAAGAGAGCTTTGGGCATCAGCGCGGCTCTTACCGCAGGCGTTGCGTTGGTGCTGGCCGTAGCGCCTGGAAGTTTCAGCTCGGGCTATGTGCCGGTTCAGGAAGCGCAGATGTTGCAAAATGCCGTTGATCGGAACATGATACCAGCCAATGAACTATCCGGCATTCTTGCCAATCTGGGAGAAATGCGCGCCGAACTCGTACGATCCGACGCATGGAGGAGCTTTATCATCATCGTTGTCGGTTGCGCTCTGCTTGGACTTTATGCGGCGGGCAAACTGCGCAATTGGCTCACTGTTGCCGGCATCGCGTTGCTCTGCCTGTGTGATATGTGGAGCGTCAACAAACGCTACCTGAACGACGAACAGTTCGTACCCCGCTCCATCCGGACGGAGACTTTCAACAAAACGCAAGCGGACGAACTGATTCTGCAAGACGACACGCCGGACTATCGGGTGCTGAACTTCGCAAGCAATACCTTCAACGAAAACAATACCTCCTACTGGCATAAGAGTGTCGGCGGATATCATGCCGCCAAACTGCGCCGCTACCAGGAAATGATAGAGCATCACATTTCCCCCGAGATGCAAGCCGCCTACAGCGCCATTGCCGGTGCAGGTGGCCAGATGGACAGCGTGGACGCCGATAAGTTCCGCGTGCTGAACATGCTCAACACAAAGTACTTCATCTTCCCCGCAGGACAGCAGGGTCAGACGGTTCCCATCCTCAATCCCTACGCTTACGGCAATGCGTGGTTTGTGAGCAAGGTGCAGTACGTAGACAATGCCAATGAGGAGATAGACGCCCTGAACCATATCCTGCCTACCGAAACCGCCGTGGTGGACATCCGTTTCAAAGAAAAGCTGAGAGGTCTTACGGAAAGCCATAAAGACAGCCTTTCTACCATTGAGATGACAAGCTACGCTCCCAACCGCCTGACGTACAAAACCAGTAATTCCCAAGACGCCGTCGCTGTATTCTCCGAAATCTATTACCCCGACGGCTGGCACGTAACCATCGACGGACAAGCGGCGAAGCCGGCACGGGCCGACTACATGCTGCGCGCACTATACATCCCCGCCGGAGAACATACCGTAGAGATGTGCTTCGACCCGGTGAGCCTGCACGTGACCGAAGGCATCGCCTACGGAGCGTCGGCCCTCCTTGTCATAGGGGTGATGATTGCCGTGGCAAGGGCAAGGAGGAGATATCTTGCAGAGAAACTTCATTCTTCCAAATAAAACAAACAACCAGTATGGAAACTACCAGACAGAACAAAATAGCCCGCCTCCTTCAGAAGGAGTTGAGTGACATCTTCCTGTTGCAGACCAAAGTCATGCCTGGCACGCTGATATCCGTCAGCGCCGTGCGCATCAGTCCCGACATGAGCGTGGCGCGCGCCTACCTCAGCGTCTTTCCCTCGGAGAAGAGCGACGAAATCATCCGCAACATCAATGCCAACATGAAGTCCATTCGCTTCGAGCTGGGTACACGCGTCCGCCATCAGCTACGCATCATACCGGAGCTGAAATTCTTCGTGGACGATTCGCTGGACTACCTGGAGCGGATAGACGAACTCTTGAAATAGTGAACCTCTCTTTCTACATAGCCCGTCGCTACCTCTTCTCGAAGAAGAAGCATCGCGCCATCAACGTCATTTCAGGCATCTCGGTATGCGGAGTGGCGCTGGCCACCCTCGCCATGGTGTGTACCTTGTCCGTCTTCAACGGTTTTCAGGACATGGTAGCGGAGCTGTTCACGACTTTCGACCCGGAGCTGAAAATCATCGTCCGCCAAGGTAAGGTGTTCCAGCCCCACGAACCGTGCATCCGGCAGGTACGCGCCTTGCCCGATGTCGAAGTCTGGACGGAGACGCTGGAAGAGAACGCCATGGTGCAGTACAAAGACCGTCAGACGATGGCCGTCATCAAGGGGGTGGGAGATAGCTTCGAGCAACTCGCCTCCATCGACAGCTTGCTGTACGGAGCGGGAGAGTTCGTCCTGAAAGACTCTCTCGCGGACTACGGCTTCATGGGGATGGAGCTGATGTCGGAACTGGGCACGGGCCTCCAGTTTGTCGATCCGCTGCTGGTCTATGCCCCCAAGCGGAACGTGCGGATAAACATGGCCAACCCCAGCGCGGCTTTCCACAGAGAATACCTCTTCTCGCCCGGAGCCGTCTTTGCGGTGAACCAGAAGAAGTACGACGCGCGCTACATCCTCACCTCCCTCGGCTTTGCCCGCCGGCTGTTCGACTATAACACGGAAGTCTCCGCCATCGAGCTGAAGCTGAAGCCCGGTTCGGACATCGATGCCGTACAAAGGAAGATTGCCCGCATCCTCGGCAGCCGCTTCGTCGTGCAAAACCGCTACGAGCAGCAGGCCGACGTGTTCCGCATCATGGAGGTGGAGAAGCTCATTTCGTACCTATTTCTCACGTTCATCCTCGTCATCGCCTGCTTCAACGTCATCGGATCGCTGTCCATGCTCATCCTGGACAAACGGGAGGACGTGGCTACGCTGCGCAACCTCGGCGCCGATCAGCGGCTGGTATTGCGCATCTTCTTCTCCGAAGGCTGCATGATTGCCGTTTTCGGCGCCCTCGCCGGCATTGTGCTGGGGCTGTTGCTGTGCTTCGTGCAGCAACGCTACGGGCTGGTTTCGCTGGGCGGCGGCAACGGCGCGTTTGTGGTAGACGCCTATCCTGTGAGCGTACATCCCGCGGACATTGCCCTGATATTCCTCACCGTCATCACCGTGGGCTTCCTATCCGTCCGCTATCCGGTAAGATTCCTCAGTAAGCGGCTGCTCAAATCCTCCTCCGTCGATTAGCCCGCAATCGACATTTACCTGTAAAAGGAAGACATCACCGTTTATACACTATCAACCCATAGTGTTATACACTATGAACTCATAGTATTAAACACTATGAACTCATAGTATTAAACACTATCACCCCATAGTGTTAAACACTTTCATTCCATAGTATTTAATACTATGAATAAAGGGTACACCGTACCGATGACGAAGAGTGTTTAATACTGTTGTCCGTTCTTTCTTTTATTATACTAACTTTGCAAGTGAAACAAAATCAATGACTAACGCTAAAAACGAAGAAAATTATGAAAAGCTTTGGAAAGAAACCGTGGCTATTGCCGCAGCCGGTCTTGATTATCGGCACTTACGACTCAGAGGGCAGGCCCAATGCAATGAACGCCGCATGGGCGGGGACGTGGGACAATGACGTCATCATGATTTCGATGGGGGCACACTACACCACGAAGAACCTGGATGAAAAGGGCGAGTTTACCGTGGCCTTTGCTACTGTGGATACCCTGGTGGCATCCGATTTCGTGGGAATTGTGAGCATGAAGAACACGCCCGACAAGATGAAGAAGACGGGATGGACACCCGTTCGTTCGGAAAACGTAGATGCGCCTTTGTTTAAGGAGTTCCCCATGACTTTGGAGTGTCGCGTGAAAGAAAGGCTGAACAGCTCGGCTACCGGCTGCTACCTCCTTGCCGAAGTGTTGAACGTGCTTTGCGACGAGACTTTCCTTGCAGCCGATGGCAAGCCTGACATGACGCGGATGAACCTCATCAGCTTCGATCCTATACACAACCGATACGTCGGGATAGGCCAAGCGGTGGGCAAAGCCTTTGCCGACGGCAAGCAGCTGAAGAAGTAACCGCTTTTGCGGCATGCTCGGAAGAAGAGTAGCCATGCTCCACAGACGGACAAAACAATGAGCGATGAACTGACGGGGAACACCTCCCTGACGGTTCATCGCTCATCGCTAAACACTAAACGTTTTCCCCTAAGCCTTGCTCTTGTACACCACTTTATTGGCGCCGGAGGTTAAACGGAGTGCTTCCGGTTCGTTCTCGATGAACGACTGGATGTGGCGTACGCGCTTCTCGGCCAAAATCTCGTCCACGGCAATGAGGATGCCTGTTTCTTCCACGTCGCCAAATCCGTAGTTGATGGCTGTGCCGAACATGCGCATCGTGGGGCTGAGGCTCATGTAGGCGTTTACCAAAGGCGGGATGTTGTATCCCAGCCTGCGTATCTCGCTGTTGAGTATCTTATAGTCTTCCTTGAAAGAATCTTTGCAGAACAAGGCCGCCAGCTCTTTTTCGTCAGATTCTAAGAAGAGCGGCTTCATGGGAGTAATCAGGTTATCTTTATCGGCGAAGTGCTTTTTCAGGAAATAAAGTATCATGTCTCGCCCTTGACGGTGATAGCTGGGATACATGGTTACCTTTCCGAAGAAGTACTTCACGTTGGGCATCACCACGGTCAGCGCTCCCAATCCGTCCCACAGATTGTCCAAGGCGAAGAGGCCCTTGCTGTCGGCGCGTGTGGACTGGTATTCCAGCGTGACGAACGAACGTCCCAGTTCGATGGTAGTAGGCAGATAATCTCTTAAGAACTTCTCGGAGAAGTTGAACATGTGCGAAGTGGCGAGGATGGGAGCGCCCTGTTCATCGAGACGCACATCCGTTCCCAAGATGTAGCGATAGCCTCCCAAGATGTCTTCGGCTTCGGGGTTCCAAACGATCAGTTGTTTGTAAGAATGCTCCATCACGTCGTACTCGTCGATATCCATTGACTTTCCTGTTCCTCCTCCCGCAGCGCGGAAAGCAATCTCGCGCAGTCGTCCTATTTCCCTCATCGTGTTCGGCGCGTCTTGGGCTGTAACCATGTAAATCTGGTTATGGCTTCTGTTGGTCATGCGCAAGCGTTTCTCTTCGGTCAGCTCCGCTTTCAGTAAGTCCTTGTTTACCGGTGCGATAATATCTTCCATATTTGTATGTTAGCGGTTCTTCTTGAGTTCAGTGGCGATAGTTTTCTATAATTTATATACGATGTCTTTGACGTATTGCGCCCATTGGGCAGGCGTCTTCGACTTGTCGAATGTCTGCCACGGAATAGGCTTCCCGATGGTGACGGTAAACGTTTTATGGCGGTTCTTCAGCATCTCGTCCGCCAGATAGAGCATGGCTATGTTGAAGCGGATGCCCAATGCTTTGCAGAGGTTAGCCAGGTTGTAGAAGAAGTTGGAATTACGTCCCTCGAAATGAATGGGCACTACGTCGCGATGAGCTTCTACGCTCTTCACCACGAATGTTTTTTTCCAGTCCACATCGCGAATAACGCCGTTCTGCCTGCGCGAACAGAGTCCGGCAGGGAACATAATCAGTTGGTTGTCCGAGGTAAATCCCGCTTCCACCGCTTTGGGGAAGTCCTTGGCTTGTTTTCCGGTTTTGTTGATAGGGATGCAGAGAGGGGCCAGTCCGTGCAGGTTCATCAGCAGGTCGTTCACCAGGTATTTCACTTTTCCTTTGTAGAAAGTGCCCAGCACGTAGCCCAGCGCCAGTCCATCCTGTCCGCCCAACGGATGGTTGGACACGAAAGTATAAAGTCCCTCTTCAGGCAGATTTTCTTCTCCTTTCACCACGATACGGGCGTCGAGGAAGTCCAATGCGGCTTTCAGGAAATCTACGCCGACTTTGTCTTTCGACGCTCTTAAGAAGACATTCAGTTCCTCTTGATGGACGATGCGCTTCAGGTACGAAACCAAGAATTTGGGCATATACCGGGACTTTTCCGGAGCTTTCTCCCGAAGAATCTTGTCGATGTCGATGAGGAATAAAGATTCGTCAGCCATTCTTCCTTTTTAATCAAATGAATGTGCAAAATTAACCCATCTTTTCAATTTCCTCCAAACAAACCACGGAAAACTGCAAAATCACCCGGAATCTGTCATTTGATAATATGTACCCTAAAGAATGTCTGAAATCAGTCGGTCGCAGAGCCGCAGATGCCGTAAACTTGCATTGTCGAAAAAAAACAAATAAACAAACCCTAAAAAATTACTGTCTCGATGAACAATATAACATTTAAGAAGGACCTGTTGCGTGTGCAAGAAGACTTGCTGCGCTTTGCATACAAGCTGACCGCCAACCGCGACGAAGCCAATGACCTCTTGCAAGAAACCTCTTTGAAGGCGCTGGACAATGAAGACAAATATGCGCCCGACACCAACTTCAAAGGATGGATTTACACCATCATGCGAAACATTTTCATAAACAACTACCGCAAAATGGTGAGAGACCAGACTTTCGTAGACCAAACGGACAACCTTTACCACCTGAACCTGCCGCGCGACACGGCTTTCGAAAGCACCGAACGTGCATATGACCTGAAAGAGATGCACCGCATTGTCAACGCCTTGCCCAAGGAATACAAAGTGCCTTTCTCCATGCACGTCTCCGGCTTCAAATATCGCGAGATTGCGGAAAAGTTAGAACTTCCGCTGGGCACGGTGAAAAGCCGCATCTTCTTCACCCGCCAGAAACTGCAACAAGACTTGAAAGACTTTGTTTAGAAGGACTCAAGATTGGCGCCTGCCGGCACGATGATGGATAGCATCGGCCGGCAGGCGCCCTTTTTTGTGCAAAAAAAGACTTTCCATCCCATCCGTCCCCATTCCTCTTCCGGATAAGACATCGCGGCAAAATACCCGGAGTTTGTCTATAAAAAATACCTCTTAAAAACGCCGGTTTCGGT
>CAUUOT010000053.1:0-7070 GCA_963546815.1 uncultured Bacteroides sp. | reverse complement strand
GTAGCGCACGGCCTTGGTCAGATCGTTGGTCTCCTGGTCTTCCGAGGTGTGGAGCAGGTGGTTGTAGCATTGTCTGTTTTCTTCGCTCAGCGAATCGCCGTCTCCCACCACAGCGTCGGGCACGTTTCCATGCCGCAGGTATTCGTCGGCCGCTCCGTCGCAACATACCGTATATGTCGCGCTGGCAAGCACTTTCAGTGGCAAGGGGTGTGTGGGATAATCTCCGTGTGCCAGCACCGTTGCGTCCGCTTCTCTATAATCCATTTCCAACATGTTCCGGTTATATTTTGTCTTTTTCTTTCATTATCTTTTCCCACTTGGAGTAGCCAAATATAGCAATTATTCCATAAAGAGCATAAAGGATAGCGGTAAAGTTCAAATTTTTATAGAAGTAGAGTCCGGAGCTGACTACGTCGACGGCCACCCATACCCACCACTGTTCGATATATTTCCGAGCTAGCATCCACAGTCCCACCAGGCTTAAGGCGGTGGTGAAGGCGTCCAACCAGGGCACGTTGCTGTCCGTGGCTTGTATCAGCAGCTGTGCGATGCCGATGAAGGCGATGACAAAAACCAGAGCGAGGGGCAGCACGTAGCGCGGCGGTAGGTGGCTGATGGGTAGGCTCGCCTCTGTGCCTGCGGGAGAAGCGGACCTCCGGCGAGGGAAGGCGGCGCCATAGCGCCACCTCGTCCAGCCGTAGACTGCTGCCAGTAGGTAGTAGACGTTGATGCCAAAGTCGGCGTACAGTCCTGCCCGGTAGTACACAAAGAGGTAAATGGCCGGCATAACAATGCCCGCTACCCACAGGTAGATACTTGCCCTGTACTCCAGCCAGAGGTAAACCAGCCCTACGAGCGTGCCCGTCGCTTCGAGTATGTGCTCCACGATCAGAAGTCGATGGTGAGGTGTCCTAACAGGTGGCGTCCCGCCTGCGCGGCATAGCCGGAATAGTTGTAGCGCACCTTGCGCCCGTCCTTGTCACGGGTGTATCCGCTGCCTGCATATCCGTTGTTCTCGTACGTCTCGTCCAGCAGGTTATAAACGGTACAACCAATGGTAACCGACTTCAACCGGGGTGTCTTGAAGGTGTAGGACAAGTGCAGGTTGTTGACGAAATAGGCACTGAGCATGCAGTCTTCCTGCCGGGCATTGCTCAGGTATTGCCGACCCACGTACTGCGACTGCAGGGAGGCTTCGAAGCCCCGGCGCACGAAGCCGATGCGGTGGTTCACAATGACCGAGGGCGAGAAGGCGATGGGGGTGTCGCCGTGCTTTACCAGCCAGGCTTCCGTGCCGACCTCTTCTCTCTCGTACAGGGTCTCCGTAAAGTTCTTGATACGGTTTCTGCTAAGCGTGGCGTTGACGTCCCACTGCAGTCCGCAGGTCAGTCGTGCGCCGGCGGTGAGCTCCACGCCCAGGCGGTAGCTGTCGGGCACATTGTTGGCCATGGCTTCTCCAATCTCGTTCAGTTCGCCGGTCAGCACCAGCTGGTCTTTATAGTCCATCCCGTAGAAGTTGACGCCCGCGCTCCAGCACTTGTTGCTGTAGGTGTACCCCAGCTCGTAGTCGGTCAGCCGTTCGGCTGTGGGGCGTGTGTTGAAGTAGCCGTCGGTGTAGTTATTCCGCGTAGGTTCCTTATGGGCTACGCTGACCGAGGCATAGAGGCGATGCCGGCGGAGGCGGTCGATGTGCCAGGACAGTCCGGCTTTGGGATTGAAGAAGTCGAAGCGCTCGTCCACGTCCAGTCGCTGCATGCCCGGCGTGGCTGAGGCCCAGTCGTACTTGTCGTTCAGTCCATCTATCCGATAGCTTATATGCCGGTACTGCAAGTCTATGTAGGCGTTGAGTCCGTGCCACAGGCGATAGTCGGCCTTCAGGTAGAGGTTGGCATCGTTCTTCACGGCGTTGTTGCGGTAGTAGTCGTCATTGGGGTTGAGCTGTCCCACGTAGTTTTTCACCCATAGTACCTTCCCGAAGTGGTAGCCGTCATAGCGGTTCAGCCCGCCACCCAGTGCTGCTTGCAGCCGGTCGGTCTTGTAGTTCAGGGAGAAGATGCCTCCGCCGAAGCCGTTATCCATCGCCTTCTTGCGGACCAGGTCGGTCTTCTTAACCGTTTCTCCATCAAGCACGAAGGGAAGCATGCCGTACTCCGCCAGTGTGCGTCTGCCTTTGTATTCCTGATAGTATCCGTCGCCCTTGGTGTAGTGCAGTCCGATGTTCAGTCCCCATTGCGGGCTGAAGCTATGGCGAATGAGCAACTGGTAATGCTTCAGCGTGTAGTTGTCCGTCTGGTCATCGTATAAGTGCATCCTGCCACCTGCCTAGAGCAGATCTTCGGCCTTGGGCAGGTTGTAGTCATAGCTTATGTTCGGCTGGTGCACACCGCCTGACTTATCTTCGATGTACATGTAGCCGCAGGAATTGAATCGCCGTCCGAAGACCTTCATCGCTTCTCTGGAGGCATAGTTCCACGCGTGGTAGGTGCGCTCCTTGCCCGCAAACGTAATCAGTCGGATGCTGCTCTTGTCCGTATCATACCCCCCTTGCAAGTAGTACGAATTCAAGGCTACGGAGGCCCGGTCTATATACCCGTCCGTTCCGATGTCCGACAACCTGAGGTCGAACGACCAATGCCCGTCAATGAGGCCCGTACCCGCCATGAGCGTCTCCTTGTGCGTACCGTAGGAACCATACGAACCGCTGAAGCGGGCGTAGGGATTCAACGAGAAGTCGGTGGTCCGCAGGTTGATGCTGGCGCCGAAGGCTCCTGCGCCGTTGGTCGAGGTTCCCGCTCCCCGCTGCACCTGCACGTCCCTGACGGAGGAGGCGAAGTCCGGCATGTTCACCCAAAACACGTTATGACTCTCTGCATCGTTGATGGGTATGCCATTGGCGGTGACGTTGATGCGCGTCCCGTCCGTTCCGCGTATCCGTAGCGTGGTGTATCCTATTCCGGCCCCGGCGTCGCTGGTGGTGATGGCCGAGGGCGTCATGCTCAACAGATAAGGCAAGTCTTGCCCCGTGTTGCTGCGTTTCAGTTCCTCCTTTCCGATGTTGATGAAGGCCACGGGCGTTGTAGCCGTGGCACGTGTAGAGGTAATTTCTACTTCCTGCAGGTTGACAACCCGCATGCTGTCTTTCTCTTGTGTCTGCGCACAGACACCCAGTGCTGCCATGAGCAAGCAGCCCGTCATCGCGTTTCGCTTCATTTGTAATACAGTTTAATAGATAAGTACAGAAAAGGGGAACGTCTTTTCCTATTTCCCTACGCCGGCATTACCCGGATCAGGTCAGTGGGTATAATCTCAGCCCGTCATATTAAGGCACCCCTTCGTCAATGTCGCGGGCAAAAGTAGTACATCTGCGCTAAAGTTGCAAACGGACGCACGCATTTTCCGAAGTAATTTGCTAATTTTGTCGGGTCAATAAGTGATTCCATTACTTGTTAAGCCTATGCTTTCACCTTTATGCTTGTCGGTCATTGCCGACTCGGCCACTGAGGCCGGTATCCTGAAGTTGCGCGACCTTGTCGGTCAGCTGGTCAGTTGGGGCGTCGATGCGGGCGGTCGCATCTTAGGGGCACTGATTATTTTCATTGTGGGGCGTTTCCTGATTGCCCTTGTCCGTAAATTCGTTGCTAAGATGTTGGCTCGCAGGCATATCGACGCGGGCATACAGAGTTTTGTCAAAAGCCTTGTCAATATCTTGCTTACGGTACTGTTGATTGTGGCCGTCATCGGTAAGCTTGGGATAGAGACCACCTCTTTTGCCGCTCTGCTTGCTTCGGCGGGGGTGGCCATCGGCATGGCCTTGTCCGGCAACCTGCAGAATTTTGCGGGCGGACTCATCATCCTGCTGTTGCGCCCCTACAAAGTGGGCGATTGGATCGAGAGTCAGGGAGTGGGGGGGACCGTGCGCGAGATACAGATCTTCCACACCATCCTCACTACGGCGGACAATAAAGTAATCTATATCCCCAATGGTGCCCTGAGCAGCGGCACGGTCGTCAACTACAGTCAGGAAGACACGCGCCGGGTGGAGTGGATCATCGGCGTGGAGTACGGCGAAAACTTCGACAAGGTGGAGGAGACTACCCGTCGCCTCCTCGCCGCTGACAAGCGCATTCTGCCTGCGCCCGAGCCGTTCCTGGCCCTGCATGCGCTGGACGCCAGTAGCGTAAACGTCGTGATACGAGTGTGGGTGAAGACTGAGGACTATTGGGGGGTGTACTTCGACATCAACCGAAGTATTTATGAGGCATACAACAAGGCGGGCATCGGTTTCCCCTTCCCGCAACTGACAGTACACAGTGCTAAGGACTGACGCCGTCCGCCCCTTCAGCCTCTGCCTCTCCGTATCGGGAGTCTGGGAAAAAGATTCCTGAAGCGCACGAAGTAAGAGGCAGTGCGGCTACCGGCCACGATGAGCGTCACCGCCACGATAATCAGCACTATCCCGAGGCAGAGTCGGGCGGTAAGCGTCTCGCCGAACACGGTTACGCCAAAGAACACCGCCGTCACCGGTTCCAGTGCGCCCAAAATGGCTGTGGGGGTGGGGCCGATGTACTGGATGGCCTCCGTGGTACAGTAAAACGATACGACGGTAGGAAAGACGGCGAGCGCCAGCAAATTGCCCCAGAGATACCATTTGTCCACCGTGTGGAGGCTCTGCCCGCCATCTACCCGGACCAGGAAGACCGACAGACCGAAGACAAGTACGTAGAAGGTTATCTTCAGTGTGGCCACCTCCTTTAGCCGCGGCCGGTTTACACCGACGATGTAAATGGCGTACGACAGCGAGGAGGCCATCACCAGCGCTACTCCTGTGAGGCTGAGCGTGGTGCCGTCGCCGCCTTGATACAAAAGCGCGATGCCACCCAACGCAAGGAAGATGCAAAACACCGTCTGCATGCTGATTTTCTCCTTGAATACCAACGTCGTAATCATTGCCACAAGGATGGGATAGACAAACAGTATCGTCGAGGCAATGCCCGCCTCCATGTAACGGTAGCTCTGGAATAAGGTCAACGAGGAAAGGGCTATCAGCCACCCGAGCACGACCAGCGGAACCACCTCTGCCCGCTTCAGTCTGAAGCTTCTTCCCCTGGCTTTGAGCATAATCCCCATGATGGGAATAGCCAGTAGGTACCTGAAGAACAAGACGGAGTCTGCATCCATCCCTTCGTTGTAGAGCGGGAGGGTGAACAAGGGATTCATGCCGTAGGTGGCCGCGGCGATGCTTCCCAATACATATCCTTTGAGCTTTGCGTTCATGGCGGGTGTAGAGCGGCAGTCATTGCCTGCCGGCTTTCGTTAGCGATGCGCAAAGGTAGTCCTTAGTTTCAAATTCCGCCTCCTTTTCGCGCCTAAATCTCTGCGGTGCCGTGTTCGACTTTGCGGACGGTCGGCATTCACCTTTGCGGAGTAAGTTGTATCTTTGCTGTCCATACACTTACGATGATAGAAAGAAAACAAATCATTCAAACACAATGCTATCACGCCCCCTGCGGAGAGCTGCTGATAGCTTCGTTCAAGGACAAACTCTGTCTTTGCGATTGGTCGTCGAGGAACCGGAGAGACCATGTGGACAGGCGACTGCAAGCCGCCTTGCAGGCCGACTGTCGCGAGGGGGTATCAGACGTGCTCCAGGAAGCTGTCAGGCAGCTGGACGAGTACTTCAACGGACGGAGGACTGCGTTCGATGTTCCGCTGCTTGCGGTGGGCACAGAGTTTCAGCGGTCGGTATGGCTGGAACTCCGGGAAATACCCTACGGAGAAACGCTTTCGTACAAGGAACTGGCCCGTCGCTTGGGAATTCCCGACGCCGTCCGTGCGGTAGCTAACGCCAACGGGGCGAATGTGCTTTCGCTCTTTATCCCCTGCCATCGTGTCATCGGTAGCAATGGCTCCCTGACCGGATATGCCGGCGGGCTTGATGCGAAACGTTGGCTGCTCAATTGGGAAAGCCGTCGTTGCGAACCAGCACAGCCAGTGGGGTACCAATGAAAACAGGACTTCGTTACGAAGTCCTGTTTCCTGTGATCCGCTTGGGGCTCGAACCCAAGACCCCAACATTAAAAGTGTTGTGCTCTACCAGCTGAGCTAGCGAATCAATCCTTTCTACTGTTAAGCGGGTGCAAAGATAAAGGCTAATATTGGAATATACAAGTAAAACCGAAGAAAAAACGTCCGCTACTCTTCTTCCGGACGATTTTCTTTCTCTTTTCCGGCTTCGGCTGGCTTCGAGAGGCGGATAGGTTCCCGGTTGATGATGAAACGTTCATAGTAAGACAACATCAGGGTGGTCAGGGGAAGGGCGATAATCATCCCTAGTACTCCCATCAATGATCCCCAGACGGACAAGGAAAGCAGGATGATGGCCGGGTTCAGTCCTGTAATCCTGCCCATGACGCGCGGCACGATGAAGCCATCTTGAATGAGCTGCACCACTGCGAACACCGCGACAGCCGAGGCCAGTACCAGCCAGAAGTTGCTGTTGGTGTCCGCCGCTTTCAGTATCGCAAGCAGGATGGTAGGGATAAACCCGACAATCTGCAAATAAGGAACGAGATTCAATGCCCCGATAAACAGACCCAGTCCGATGGCAAGCGGGAAGTCAATAATCAAAAAGCCGATGCTGAACAGGATGCCTACGCATAAGGCCACAAAAGCTTGCCCGCGGAAATACCTATTCATGCCATTTTTGATGTCGTTCAATACGTTGACAACGAGGGTGCGATATTTGTGCGGTACCAGATAAGTCCAGCCTCCGGAGATGCTTTCGTAGTCGAGCAAGATAAAGACTACATATAACAGAATGAGGAAAGATGTAAGAATGCTGAACAGAATGTTGAAGGTTTCCGACAATAATGTCCACATCCCGGGAAGCACTTCCCTGATGGTTTCCAGGTAGCTTTCCCGGTTAAACAGTCGGGTGACGAATTCCATGTCTACGTTCTCTTGCAGAAAAGCGGTGATTGTCTGCGGAATATTCCCGTTCTGGGGATTGTTGCTTGTGAAGTAAGTGACCAATAAATCTTTTACTCGCCCAAACTCTTCTACGATAGGTG
>CAUUOT010000052.1:0-7145 GCA_963546815.1 uncultured Bacteroides sp. | reverse complement strand
AAGAGCTCCCGCTGCGTCCATCACGTCGGTCTGGTCGGCGATGACCTTCTCCATCCACTCCTCCGTGGAAACGGGAGGGAAGTCTGAGAAGAGTTTTTCTTTACTGTCTGCCATAGTTTATAAAATTAATAATAGATGAATACTATTTATTCTGTCGTAAAGAGACTTGCAAATATACTGAATAAGTTATTAGAACAACAAATTTATGATAACCTGAATTTGATATAAAAAGAACCAGTGAGCGTCTTCCAATGATGGCAGTTTTCATGCCGAACTCTGATTGCCCAAGTTCATACCATCTTCGGTTCATCTTCGGTTCATCTTCGGTTCATGTTCGGTCCAACTTCGTATTTATTTTCCCTCTATAGACACCGAAGAAAATACGAAGATGAACCAAGATGGTACAACTTGGTACGAGCATGCACCCTCTTTTTGAGCGGTGGAGGTGTGTTGTGGAAAGCGCTTCTTTACCGACGCTGCATACGGTTCGAGTGTCCGGAAAGACGGTGAATGAGGTTGCTCGGCTGGGGAGGTAAAAGTGTAAAGGTATGGCAAGCCATCATCGATTATTTATCTGATCAGGCGAGGCTTTATCCTGAACTCAGTTAATTTTTCTCTCTTCTTTGTAGACTCTTCAAAAGAAAAAATATGGTAATATTTTTCATGACAAGAAGAGTTTTTTTATGCGGTTAGACATCTATCTTCAGATGGAAGTCGATTTCTTTTTGTTGCGTTTGTTCCAATCTTTCGACAGGACAAAAAGTGGCAAAAATGCGGCGAAGCCTTTGCGGTCTTTCTTATATTGAGTACTTTTGCGCAAAATTTTCAAACAGGTATTATTTACTATGGATTGGTTAGAAACTTTGCTGTGGGATTCCTCGTCTGTGGCCCATATTGTTTGCTTGTACGCATTCGTCATTTCTGTGGGAGTACTATTGGGGAAGATTAAGATTTTCGGAGTATCATTGGGAGTGACGTTCGTACTTTTTGCGGGTATCTTCATGGGGCATTTCGGCTTTACGGGAGAGACGCACATCCTGCACTTTATTCGCGAGTTTGGCCTGATATTATTCGTCTTCTGTATCGGACTGCAGGTGGGGCCAGGATTTTTTTCTTCTTTCAAAAAAGGAGGCATGACGCTGAATATGCTTGCCGTGGGTGTGGTGGTACTAAACATCGCAGTCGCGCTGGGCATCTATTTCATTGATGGGGGAATAGAATTGCCGATGGTTGTGGGTATCCTCTACGGAGCCGTAACCAATACTCCCGGTCTGGGTGCCGCCAACGAAGCTTTGAACCAGCTTCATTATTCGGGCGACCCCATCGCATTGGGATATGCTTGCGCTTATCCGCTGGGTGTAGTGGGTATCATAGGGTCCATCATTGCCATACGTTATATTTGCCGCATCAACCTGAAGAAAGAGGAAGAGGAGCTAAACATGCAGGGAACCGATGTTAAACGTCAGCCCCACATGCTGCATCTGGAAGTGCGCAACGAGTCTATTGACGGTAAGAAACTGATTCAAATCAAGAATTTTCTGGGACGTCCTTTCGTCTGCTCTCGCATTCGCCACGAGGGGCACGTCAGTATCCCCAATCACGATACCGTGTTTCATACGGGTGACCAACTCTTCATCGTCTGCTCAGAGGAAGACGCGGAAGCCATTACCGCTTTCATCGGCAGAGAAATAAAGGTAGACTGGGAGAAACAAGACACGCCAATGGTCTCGCGCCGCATCTTAGTCACCAAATCTGAAATCAACGGGAAAAGACTGGGTAGCCTGCAATTCCGCAATATGTATGATGTGAACGTGACTCGTGTCAACCGCTCGGGCGTTGACTTGTTTGCCGACCCCAATCTGGTGCTTCAGGTAGGAGACCGTGTGATGGTGGTTGGCCAGCAGGATGCCGTAGACCGTGTAGCGTGTGTACTGGGTAACCAGCTGAAGCGTTTGGACACTCCGAATATCGTGACCATCTTCGTTGGGATCTTCTTGGGTATCCTGCTGGGGAGTCTTCCTTTCGCTTTTCCCGGCATGCCCACTCCCGTAAAGCTCGGTTTGGCGGGAGGTCCGCTTGTAGTAGCTATTCTTATCGGACGTTTCGGTCACAAAATACGCCTCGTAACCTATACCACGATAAGTGCTAACCTGATGCTGCGTGAAATAGGTATTGTACTTTTTCTTGCCAGCGTAGGCATAGAAGCCGGAGAGCATTTTGTCCAGACAGTGGTAGAGGGTAACGGATTGTCGTATGTGGGATACGGCTTCCTGATAACCGTCGTACCACTTTTGATTATCGGTATCATAGCTCGAATGTACTTCAAAATAAATTATTTCACACTGATGGGGCTGATTGCGGGCAGTAATACCGACCCTCCTGCATTGGCTTATTCCAACCAAACATCAGGTAACGATGCGCCGGCGGTAGGCTATTCTACTGTTTATCCGTTGACCATGTTTCTACGTATTTTGGCTGGGCAAATGATTTTGTTGGCAATGATGTAATATAGTAGTCTACGCTAGGACTGGGACATACAGGTGTCAGAAAGAAACGGACTTGCTACGTATCAATGTGGCAAGTCCATTTGTTGAATAAAACCATATTAAATTTTATCTTTGCATCAAATTAAAATCAATACAGTTATGACGAACTTTCTTTTATTGGGCCTTCTGCCCAGCGGCTCCGAGTGGATTATCATCGCGTTGGTCATTCTGCTGCTCTTTGGCGGCAAGAAGATTCCGGAACTGATGCGCGGCCTGGGCAAAGGAGTGAAAAGCTTCAAGGACGGTGTGAACGAGGCGAAAGAGGAAATCAATAAGGCCAAGGAAGATTTGGACAAACCGGCGGAGGAGAAAAAGTAATCTGTACATCTACATGGCGGAAAAAGAACTGACGTTTTGGGATCATCTGGACGAGCTGCGCCGTGTGCTGTTCCGTGTGCTCGGCGTATGGTTCGTATTGGCGGTGGTTTACTTCATTTTCATGCCCTATCTGTTCGATAAGGTGATACTGGCCCCTTGCCACAGCGATTTTGTCTTCTACGACTTGTTGCGCCGTATAGGGGGAGCGTTGAACGTGCGGGATGAATTCTTCACGCAGGAGTTTCACGTGAAGCTCATCAACATCAATCTTGCCGCACCGTTCTTTGTGCACATGTCTACCGCCTTCTGGATGTCGGTGGTGACGGCCGCTCCTTATCTTTTCTATGAAATATGGCGCTTTGTCAGCCCCGCCCTTTATCCCAACGAGCGCAGGGGGGTGAAAAAGGCGTTGTTCATCGGCACGGTGATGTTCTTTGTCGGTGTGCTGCTGGGCTATTTCATGGTCTATCCGCTGACTTTGCGTTTCCTCTCCACCTATCAGTTGAGCGCGGCCATCGAGAATCAGATATCCTTAAATTCGTATATCGATAACTTCATGATGCTGGTGCTTTGCATGGGGCTGGCGTTTGAATTGCCGTTGCTGACGTGGCTGCTTTCTCTGCTGGGGTTGGTGCACAAGACGTTTTTGCGGAAATACCGCCGGCATGCCGTTGTCATCATTGTGATTGCGGCGGCCGTCATCACTCCCACGGGCGATCCCTTCACCTTGTCCGTGGTGGCCATCCCGCTCTACCTGCTCTATGAACTGAGTATCCTGATGATAAAAGACAAAAAAGAACCTTGCGCTCATGAAGAATGAGGTAAGAGAGCATTATGAACTGCTGCTGGCCGTGTGTAGGGAAGAAACGCTTCCTCTGCATCTCTGCTATCGGCGCATGCGGGAGTTGCTGGAGCATTTGTGTCGCACGCAGATGGAAGATGGCAGCCTCCAGATGACTGACCTTTCGGCCCGCATCAACTTCGTGGCATCGAAAGCGGGTCTTACCGTCGCGGAGCAGAACCGCCTCCATACGTTCCGGTTGACTTCGAATGCGATGATGAATCGCCGGCTTGTCCCTCAACGGGAATCATTGCTGCGCGATGCCAAAACATTGGCTTTCTTCATCAAACGGCTGACGGGCGAAGACATCCCCGCCGGACTGTATCGTCTGTTGCCTCGGGCAGATGCGACCTATCGTGTGGAGCCCCCGGCCAAGCAACGGGTGAAGCGTATGCGCGTCTGTTTTCAGTATTCGGACGAGGCTTATCTGTATGTATTGCCGGCAGACAGTGTGACGGATGAGCCGCTGCGCGTTCGCCGCAACCTGCCCGGAATCAACGAAGAGTTTGCCGAAACCTGCCGGCTTTTGTGGAGGCATGCGCAGCTCAACCTGCTGGATGTGGCAGTGGACGAGAACGGCATACTGACCCCTTCGTTTATCATATTGGAGCCCGATTATCTGATAGACATCAGTTCCCTGGCCGAATGCTTCAGGGAGTATGGCCATCATCCCGCCAACTATCTGCTGGCGCGCCTGCAATCGCCGGATAACGCCCGTCCGCTCCTGCTGGGTAACATTGCCAACCTTTTTCTGGACGAATGGATTCATGCCAAAGAGACGCCTGACTATCAGGCATGTATGAAGAAAGCCTTCCGCACCTATCCCATCGAACTGGCTGCCTGTGCCGACTTGAACGACAAGGAAAAAGAAGCCGAATTCTTTGCCGACTGCAAGCGTCATTTTGAGAATATCCGCCGAACCGTGACGGAAACCTTCCGCGCGCCGGGCTATGAGTTGGACCGGACGGATGCGGTGCTGGAACCTTCGTATATCTGCGAGGCGCTGGGCTTGCAGGGACGGCTGGACTACATGCAGCGCGACATGTCGTCTTTTATAGAAATGAAATCGGGCAAGGCGGACGAATATGCCATCCGCGGCAAGATAGAACCCAAAGAGAACAACAGAGTGCAGATGTTGCTTTATCAAGCCGTGCTGGAATATGCCATGGGGATGAATCACAGGCAGGTGAGGGCCTATCTGTTCTATACCCGCTATCCGTTGCTCTATCCGGCACGCCCGTCGTGGGCCATGCTGCGGCGCGTGATGGATGTGCGCAACCGGATTGTGGCCGCCGAATACGCCATTCAGTTGCATAACAGCCCGCACTACACGGCCGAACGCTTGAAGGATATCAATCCCGACACCTTGAACGAGCGCCGTCTGGACAATGCGCTCTGGAAACGTTTCCTCTCTCCCTCCATCGATGCCGTGGCACGGCAAATCCGTTCGCTTTCCCCTTTGGAACAAAGCTATTTCTGTGCCCTCTATAATTTCATCACCAAAGAACTCTATACGTCCAAGTCGGGCGATATCGACTATGAAGGACGTACGGGCGCTGCCTCGCTTTGGCTTTCCACGCTGGCAGAGAAAAGCGAAGCCGGAGAGATTCTGTTTGATTTGCTGATTCGGGAAAACCATGCGGCAGCTCCTCACAAGCCTTATTTACTGTTAGCCTTGTCTGATACCACTTCGTTTTCAACGGTACTGCCCAACTTCCGGCAGGGCGATGCGGTAGTGCTTTACGAACGGAATGCGGATGCCGACAATGTGACCAATAAGATGGCCTTTAAGGGAAACATAGAGCGCATATCCGATGATGAAGTCTGCCTCCGTCTTCGTGCCACCCAGCAGAATGCGGGCGTGCTGCCTGCCGACAGCCGCTACGCCATCGAGCACGACCACATGGATACCTCGTTCCGGAGCATGTATCTGGGACTTTCCTCCTTTCTTTCCGCGACGCGGAGAAGGCGTGACCTGCTGCTGGGGCAACGTCCTCCTGAAGTCGAATATTCTTTGGATGAAGCTATATCTGCCGCTCCGGATGATTTTTCCCGGATAATATTAAAGGCCCGTGCCGCCCGCGATTATTTTCTGCTGGTGGGACCTCCGGGTACCGGGAAAACCTCTCGTGCGCTGCGTGGCATGGTAGAGGCTTTCTGTGAAGAAGGGAAAGAGATTTTGCTGCTGTCATACACCAACCGTGCCGTCGACGAGATATGTAAGGCATTGGTTGCCATCTCTCCCTCGATAGACATTATCCGCATCGGTAGTGAATTGGCCTGCGCCGAGGCGTTCCGTCCGCATCTGATGGAACGTGTGCTGGAGGCTTGTTCCACCCGCAGACAGGTGCAGGAACGCATTGCCCGCTGTCACGTCTTTGTGGGCACGGTGGCCACGCTCTCTGCCAAGACTGATATCTTTCGGTTGAAAACGTTCGATGTGGCCATCGTGGACGAGGCGACCCAAATCTTGGAACCGCAACTTCTGGGACTGTTGTGTGCCCGTACTCCTGCCGGCGGGGATGCCATAGGCAAGTTCATCATGATAGGCGACCATAAACAGCTGCCGGCCGTGGTGTTGCAGCCGTCCGTGCAGTCCGAAGTGCGCGATGAGGCCTTACGGGCCATCGGCTTGTACAACCTGAAGGATTCTCTCTTCGAACGCCTTTATCGCAACCTTGTTCGAGGGGCTGGTTCCGCTTCTCCTCATTTCGACATGTTGTGCCGTCAGGGGCGCATGAACGTGGAGGTGGCGGCCTTTCCCAACCGCGCCTTCTACAGCGGTTTGTTGCAACCCGTCGGTTTGCCCCATCAGCAAGGCGAGCTTGCTCTTTCGCCCGAACTGTGCGGCAACGAGTTTGCCCCGTTGCTCACCCGCCGTGTGGCCTTTTTGCCTTCCGAGGCGGAGTCGTCGGGGCAGTCTGCCAAAGTCAATCATTCGGAGGCGCGGATTGTGGCCCGTCTGGCGGCAGCCGTCCATCGTCAATATGCCTCCTCCTCCGGCTTCGACGCCTCCGCCACTCTGGGCGTCATCACCCCTTATCGCAGTCAGATAGCCCTGATAAAGAAAGAGCTGGCCGCCATGGGCATCCCTTCTCTGAATGACATCCTTGTAGATACGGTAGAACGCTTTCAGGGCAGCGAACGGGATGTGATTATCTACTCTTTCTGCGTGAATCGCGCTTACCAGCTGAGATTTCTGGCCAATATGACGGAAGAGAACGGCGTCCCGATTGACCGGAAACTGAATGTGGCCCTTACCCGTGCCCGCAAGCAGATGTTCATCACGGGTGTGGCGCCGCTGCTGAAGCTGAACCCCGTCTATGCCAAGCTGCTGGAGGCAGTGGGGTAGGAGGGCTTTGTGCAGAAACTCCGAGTTCGATATTAAGAAAAGAAAATCAGCGGGATACTCTCTAAAAAAAGAGGACTTCCGCAAGAAA
>CAUUOT010000051.1:0-7148 GCA_963546815.1 uncultured Bacteroides sp. | reverse complement strand
AGGTCTATTCACTAATCCAGAAGCCGCACTCTACTTCTTGTTCTTAGGAAACATGGAGGCTTCTGCAACTTCAAAGTCGGAGGTAGAGTTATTATCATCTACAAACTTGTTTCCATCCAACCTTCGAATATCTATCTTCAAATCTACCACCGACCACTTGAATTCCGTGTTGGGACGGGGTAAAATTAATCTTTTTTTTATTTAGGTTGTGAGACTATTACATTTCGCGATCGCCCGTAACGTACTTTTTCCCGGATATGCTGTTCCTATCTTCTTCGGTTCATGTTCGGAGGGAAGAAAGAGGTAAGGGTGCGAAAAGAGAAAGAGAGTCGCCTTTTTACCCAGTGAAAGGCGGATTTGTTTCGCATCAAAAGCGGATTTGTTTTGCTTTGAAACAAGGCCGCTTCTTGCAGAGAAACGGAAAGGGCTCTGTGCCAACAGTATGCCTTTGCACTTTCTGCGCGGCCCCTTATTTGTTCGAATTTGTCCGGTCTATGCGAAATCTTCTTATATTTGTCCCAATCAATCCGAAACCTTGCGTTTTGAAACATACATTATACATAAGTATAGGGATATGTCTCCTGCTCTTGTTCGTGCCCCGGGCGAATGCAAAACGGGTGTTGTACCCGCCCGACAGGCAGGAACTTTCGGCAGACTCCATCATGGATAAAGTCATCTTCTTTGCCCCGCTGTACGACGGCATCGTGGAGAATTACAGGGCCGAACTCTACATCAAGGGTCGGGTGAACATCCGCAAGAAGAACCACCTGCTGCGCTACATCCCTTCCATGTTCCGCATAAGGAAGGGAGTGAGGGAGTACATGATGGAAACCTGCAGCGACCTGCACTTCACCGCCCCCAACATCTACGACCAGAAAGTCAAGGCCAGCACCGGCACCGCCTCCGAGTTCTGGGAGCTGGACGGGCAACTGCCCGAATACTTCCACATCAATGTCTACGCCTCTACACTGCTGCCCGACAAATTGCTCTCTCCGCTGGCCTCGAACGCCAAGAAGTACTACATTTACCGCCTCGATACGGTGATGGGAGAGGCGCACAACCCGCACTATAAAATCCACTTCATGCCGCGCTACAAGAGCTTCCAGCTGGTGGGAGGCTATCTGATAGTGAGCGGCAACGTGTGGAGCGTGCGCGAGATGCGCTTCTCGGGCGGCAACGAGATGGTGCGCTTCAACAATCTGGTGAAGATGGGCAGCGTGGGCGCCCCGGACGAGTTCCTCCCGTTGCAATACGATGTGGAAGCCACCTTCCGCCTGCTGGGCAATGTGATGGAAGGCAGTTACGAGGCAGTGCTCGACTATAAGGACATCGTACAGAATACACCCGTCCGTATGTACAAGTCACCCTCCGGCAAGAGCCGGTACGACTTGTCCGACTCGTACACCCTGTCCACCGACACCAATGTCCATCGGCGAGACACGGCCTACTTCAACGCCTTGCGCCCCATTCCGCTGACTCCGCACGAAGAGACGTTGTACCGCGACTTCTTCCTGCGCGGAGATACGCTTGCCCGAATCAGCAAGCCGAAGAACAAGAGTCTCGTATTCTGGGGGCAGGTGGGCGACGCGCTCATCAGCCGCTACACCATCAATCTGGACAGGCTGGGAAGTATACGGTGCTCGCCCCTCATCAACCCCTTCTTGTTGAGCTACAGCGCCAAGCAAGGCTTCGCCTATCGGCAGGAGTTCAAGTACAACCGTTTGTTTAAGGGAGACAGGCTTTTGCGCATCGTGCCCAGGGTAGGATACAGCTTCAAAGAGCGCAAGTTCTATTGGCGGGTGCGTTCCGACTTCGACTATTGCCCCCGCAAGCGCGCCGCCATTCACCTTGAGGTGGGCAACGGCAACCGCATCTACAGCAGCGACGTGCTGGACGACCTGAAAGCCATCCCCGACAGCCTTTTCGACTTCCGGCACATCCACCTCGACTACTTCAAGGACCTCTACCTCAACCTCCGTCATAGTTGGGAGATAGTGAACGGTCTGCTGCTCGAGGCGGGCGTCTCCATGCACCGTCGCACCGAGGTCAACCGCTCACGCTTTGTGCCCAACCATCCGCTGATGCCCCAGACCAGGCAAGCGGGGGCCGGCAGTCTGCAGCTTTTCCCCCGTTTCGACCCGAACCTCCTGAATAAGTTTCGGCACACATACAGCAGCTTCGCCCCGCGCGTCCGTCTGTCGTGGACTCCCGGGCAATACTACTACATGAACGGCCACCGCAAGCAGAACCTCTACTCCCGATACCCCTCCGTCTCCGTCGATTGGGAGCGCGGGCTGAGTGGCGTGCTGCCCGGCAGCGGTTCGTACGAGCGCATCGAAGTGGACCTGATGCATCACCTCTCCCTGGGACTGATGCGCAACATCTACTGGCGGCTGGGATGGGGAGAATTTACCAACCAGAAAGAACTCTACTTCGTCGACTTCGCCAACCTGCAACGCTCCAACCTGCCCGTAGGCTGGAGCGACGAAATAGGCGGAGTGTTCCAGTTGCTGGACAAGCGCTGGTATAACTCCTCACGCAAGTACCTCCGCGGGCATTTCACCTACGAGGCGCCCTTTCTCCTGCTTCTCCACTTGCGCAAATACACCCGCCATGTGCTCAACGAACGCCTCTATCTCAACGCATTGGCCGTCCCCCGTCTCAAGCCCTATCTCGAAGTGGGATACGGCATCGGCACGCACCTCTTCGACTTCGGGCTCTTTGCCTCCTTCGCCAACGGGCGCTACCAAGAGACCGGCTGCAAATTCACCTTCGAGCTATTCAACAGATAGAACCCCTCTCTCATCTCGCCTTCTTTGACGCGCAGAGAGCCGGATTATCCCGGCATTCGCACGGAACACTGCCCTGCTGAGAATTTTCTTCTCGGTAACTGTGGGGCGGAAAGCGTTTTTTTTGGAAGACCTTCTCTTTGTCATTCAAGAAAATAACTTTACCTTTGCCGTCGATTTAGTAATGAGTCGATATAATGTCTCACTTAATTAACGAGTTAAACAATTTATCAATGGAAAACTTAAAGAACGTAGCTCCCGTAGAAGACTTCAACTGGGATGCCTATGAACACGGCGAAACAGTAGCCGGTGCAACGCACGAAGAAATGGAGAAAGCGTATGACAATACGCTGAGCAAAGTCAACGACCGCGAGGTGGTTGACGGAACCGTAATCGCAATGAACAAACGCGAAGTAGTTGTGAACATCGGTTACAAATCGGACGGAATCATCCCCATGAGCGAATTCCGTTACAACCCCGACCTGAAAGTAGGCGACACGGTAGAGGTGTACATCGAAAACCAGGAAGACAAAAAGGGACAGCTTGTCCTCTCTCATCGCAAAGCGCGCGCTTCCCGCTCTTGGGATCGTGTAAACGCCGCTTTGGAGAGCGAAGAAATCATCAAGGGATACATCAAGTGCCGCACCAAGGGCGGTATGATTGTCGACGTATTCGGCATCGAGGCATTCTTGCCCGGCTCGCAGATTGACGTGAAGCCCATCCGCGACTATGATGTATTCGTGGGCAAAACGATGGAATTCAAGGTTGTCAAAATCAACCAGGAGTTCAGAAACGTGGTTGTTTCTCACAAGGCGCTCATCGAGGCCGAACTGGAACAACAGAAGAAAGAAATTATCAGCAAGCTCGAAAAAGGACAGGTACTCGAGGGTACCGTCAAGAATATCACCTCCTATGGCGTATTCATCGACTTGGGTGGCGTAGACGGTCTGATTCACATCACCGACCTCTCTTGGGGCCGTGTCAGCGATCCGAAAGAAGTGGTCGAGCTTGACCAGAAGCTCAATGTGGTTATTCTCGACTTCGACGACGAGAAGAAGCGCATCGCCTTGGGCTTGAAGCAACTCACTCCCCATCCGTGGGATGCATTGGATCCCAACTTGAAAGTGGGCGACCACGTGAAAGGCAAAGTGGTTGTGATGGCCGATTACGGCGCATTTATCGAGATAGCTCCGGGCGTAGAAGGCTTGATTCACGTGTCCGAGATGTCGTGGTCGCAGCACCTGCGCTCTGCACAAGACTTCATGAACGTGGGCGACGAGGTGGAAGCCGTAGTGTTGACTCTGGACCGCGAAGAGCGCAAGATGTCTCTCGGCATCAAGCAACTCAAGGCCGACCCGTGGGAAACCATTGAAGAGAAATATCCCGTTGGCAGCAAACACACGGCCAAGGTGCGCAACTTTACCAACTTCGGCGTGTTTGTTGAAATCGAAGAGGGTGTCGACGGCTTGATCCACATCTCAGACCTGTCTTGGACCAAGAAGGTGAAACATCCGTCCGAGTTCACTCAAATAGGTGCCGACATCGATGTGCAGGTGCTGGAAATCGACAAGGAGAACCGTCGCCTGAGCCTCGGACACAAGCAACTCGAAGAGAATCCCTGGGATGTGTTCGAGACTGTGTTCACCGTAGGCTCGATACACGAAGGCACCATCATCGAAATGCTGGATAAAGGCGCTGTCGTGGCTCTGCCTTACGGCGTAGAGGGCTTCGCTACTCCGAAGCATCTTGTCAAGGAAGACGGCTCGCAGGCTCAGTTGGACGAGAAACTGGAGTTCAAGGTAATCGAGTTCAATAAGGAGACGAAGCGCATCATCCTTTCTCACAGCCGCATCTTCGAGGATGCCGCCAAGGCGGAAGAAAGGGCCGAGAAGAAAGCCTCTGCTAAGAAAGCGAACCCTAAGAAGGAAGAGACCGCTCCTGCCATCCAAAATCAGGCTGCGTCCACTACCTTGGGCGACATCGATGCACTGGCTGCTTTGAAAGAGCAGTTGGATTCTGAGAAGTAATCTTCTTCTATATAAATAAGGTAAAGGGTACTTGTGTCTGGCACGAGTACCCTTTCTTTTGTATATCTTTGCACGTACGACGAAGACCTGTTTATGGAAAAGTTTGAGATACACATCCTCGGTTGCGGTTCGGCATTGCCTACTACGCGCCATTTCGCTACGTCGCAGGTGGTGAACCTACGTGATAAACTGTTTATGATAGATTGCGGTGAAGGCACGCAACTGCAGTTCCGCAAATCGCGTCTGAAGTTCGCGCGGTTGAATCATGTTTTCATCTCCCACCTGCATGGCGACCATTGCTTCGGCCTGTTGGGACTCATCTCTACGCTCAATCTGCTGGGACGCACCGCCCAGTTGCACATCCATTCGCCCAAAGGACTGGAAGCGCTGCTGACGCCAATGCTCCGCTTCTTCAACCGGCAGATGACGTACGAAGTGCTCTTCCATGAGTTCGACACCGACACTCCGACAGTAGTCTACGAAGACCGCTCGTTGGCGGTGACCACCATCCCGTTGTGCCATCGCATGCCGTGTTGCGGTTTCTTGTTTGCCGAGAAGCCCCGCCCCAACCACATCATCCGCCAGATGATAGACTTCTACCAAGTGCCGGTGTATGAACTGAACCGCATAAAGAACGGCGAGGACTATGTGACGCCGGAGGGCGAAACGGTGCCCAACAATCGACTGACTGTCCCCGCCGAACCTCCCCGCCGTTACGCTTATTGCTCGGACACTCTCTACATGCCCTCTATCGTCGAACAGATACGAGGCGTGGACTTGCTTTTCCACGAGGCCACCTTTGCCCAAGAGGATGCGGCGCGTGCCAAAGAAACCTTTCATACTACCGCCGCACAAGCCGCCGAGATAGCCAAGACTGCCGAGGCAAAACGCTTGCTGATAGGCCATTTCTCCGCCCGCTACGAGGACGAGTCGGTACTGCTGCAAGAGGCTTCGGCCGTTTTTCCCGACACACTACTTGCCAAAGAGACACTTTGCGTGCCGGTATAGCAATCCCACTTTCATTCTAATCTGCATAATATATACAGGGCTCAAAACCTTGTATATACAAGGTGCATAACGTCGCATATGTCTCATTACTCACGTCGCATATTACGATGTTGTCATCCCCTTATATAACCGTTCACAAGGCCGGAATATTTATGACCGCTCCTCCTGCCGATTAAACTTTTTCTATCTTTGTCCGTCTAACCAACAACCAATGCGAACAAATACTTATGACCTCTTCCTCTTATGACGAATGCGAAGTGCTTTCCCTCTTGCAGGACGAGAGTACGCAAAAGCAGGCATTCGAGATGATTGTGGCCCGATATGGCGAACAGCTCTACTGGCAGATTCGACGCATGGTACTGTCACACGAAGATGCCGACGACCTCCTGCAGAACACCTTCATGAAGGCATGGCTGAATATCGACTATTTCCGGGCGGAAGCCAAACTCTCCACATGGCTTTATCGCATCGCCCTGAACGAGTGCCTCACTTTCCTGAACAAGCAGCGCGTCGCCTCTATCGTGCCGCTGGACAATCTGATGACGGATGCCCTCCTCAGCCTTGAGAGCGACCCTTACTTCAGCGGCGACAAAGCGCAAGCCGCCCTCCAAAAGGCTCTGCTCGCCTTGCCCGAGAAGCAACGCATGGTGTTCCATCTGAAGTATTATCAAGAAATGAAGTACGAAGAGATGTCCACCATCTTCGGCACCTCGGTCGGGGCCTTGAAGGCCTCCTATCACCATGCCGTGAAGAAGATAGAAAAGTATTTGAGCCGAGAAGATTAAACCCTCGCCGCCGAACAATGTCTAATCAGAACAAAAAGGAGAAGATAGATATGAAAGAAGAAGATGACATTCTGAAGAAAATAGGGAAGAACAACCCCTTTCGCGTCCCCGACGGCTATTTCGAGCACCTTACGTCGGAGATAATGAGCCGCCTCCCCGAGAAAGAGCGAAGCGAACTTGTCGTACAGACCCGGCCTACCGCCTGGCAGCGGGTGAGGCCTTGGATCTACATGGCCGCCATGTTTGTCGGTGCGGCTTTGATAATCCGAGTAGCCTCTTCCCGTCATCCATCCGCCGCGGAGAGCATGCTCGCCGATGAGGCGGAAACTGAAATGGAATACGTAGACATGGCCGTAGAGAATGCCATGCTGGACGATTACTCCCTCTACGTCTATCTGTCGGATGCCGAGGCAGAATGAATAAACGAACCATATAAACCGTTTGAAAGATGAAAAGACTGATTGCCCTACTTGTGATGATTGGCGGCCTGATGCCGCTGCTCCGCGCCGATGGCGGAAATAGCCGACACCTCTCGCCCG
>CAUUOT010000050.1:0-7154 GCA_963546815.1 uncultured Bacteroides sp. | reverse complement strand
GGTCATGCCATAGCCTATGGTGAACGGAAACTTAATACGATAGAAAAACTCTTCTACTTCAGGATTAATGGCTGCTCCCCCTATGATTACTTCCTTAAATCTTCCGCCTAGCGCGTCGATTAATTTTTTGCGGATTTGTCCGTATATCTGTCCATCGAGCAGGGGAATGCTGAGCGCCCACTTCATGGATCTTTTGTTGATAATGGGCTGGATGACATTCTTATATATTTTTTCGATGACCAGAGGTACCGTGATAATCAGGTTGGGCTTTACTTCTTCAAAAGCTTTTTGAAGAATCTTTGGAGAGGGAGTTTTTCCCAATAGGGTGACGTGCGTGCCGACGGCAGTAGCCGTTAGAAAATCGAAGGCGCATCCGTAGGCATGAGCCAATGGGAGGAAGGACAATACTTTATCTCCCTTTTTCAACAATCCGGTACGTATGCCGAAAGTAACATTGCCTGCCAGATTATTCCCGGTAAGCATGACTCCTTTGCTGAAACCTGTGGTACCCGATGTATAGTTCAGCAACATTACTTTGTCGTTGGAGAGGTCTGTGTATACGATGTTCTCCTGTTGAAAACCGTCCGGGTAGGCTTCCGCCATTTCATCGTTCAGGTGCTTGAGGAAGCGCTGGATGGTTTCTCCGTCTCGTTGGTACAAGCAACGGAAGTCGCTCAATGAGAATACGCCGCGCAGTCCGCAGAGCGACTCTTCTTCCAAATGTTCCCAGATGGTGTCGCTGGTGAAGAGGAATACGGACTCCGAATGGTTTATGATGTGATGTATATCGTTCGGATGGAAATCTTGCAGAATGGGTACTACGATGCCTCCGTAAGTGATGACGGCCATATAAGCGATGCACCAGCGGGCATTGTTCTTGCCGATGACGGCAATCTTATCTCCACGGCGCAACTGGCAATGCTTGAAGAGCAGGTGTATTTTAGCTATTTCCTGCGCTACTTCTCCATAAGTATAACTCTCGTCTTCTCCATAATCCGTATAACAGGGAAGAGCCCAATTCTCACGGAAACTACGTTCGTATAGTTTGATAAAGTTCTCTTGTATCATTGCACGCTTTGTTGTTGAATGTGCGAAAATAGAGAAAATAGCTTGATAATGTATATCTTTGAGTTCAAAATCTGTATAATAGGCTCATGATTGATACCAATATATTTCAAGATAAGACGGCGGTTTACTATACATTGGGTTGCAAACTGAACTTTTCGGAAACTTCTACTATCGGTAAAATATTGCAGGAAGCCGGGGTGCGCACGGCACGTAAAGGCGAAGAGGCGGATATCTGCGTGGTGAATACTTGCTCGGTGACGGAAGTGGCGGACAAGAAGTGCCGGCAAGCCATCCATAAGTTAGTGAAGCAACATCCGGGAGCATTTGTCGTAGTGACGGGCTGTTACGCACAGCTGAAGCCGGAAACCGTGGCGAAGATAGAAGGAGTAGATGTGGTGCTCGGCGCCGAACAGAAGAAAGACCTGCTTCAGTATTTGGGCGGTTTGCAGAAGCGCGGAGCAGCTGAGGCCTATACTTCTGCCTTGAAGGACATACACTCGTTTGCTCCATCTTGTTCACGGGGAGACCGTACACGTTTCTTCCTGAAAGTACAGGATGGTTGCGATTATTACTGTTCTTATTGCACCATTCCTTTTGCCCGAGGGCGAAGCCGCAACGGCACTATTGCTTCTCTGGTAGAACAAGCCCGTCAGGCGGCTGCCGAGGGAGGAAAGGAAATTGTGCTGACCGGAGTCAACATCGGCGACTTCGGAAGGAGCACCGGAGAGAACTTCTTTGACCTGGTGAAGGCTTTGGATGCCGTAGAAGGCATCGAACGCTACCGTATCTCTTCCATTGAGCCTAACCTTTTGACGGATGAAATCATCGAATACGTATCCCGCTCACATCGTTTTATGCCCCATTTCCATATCCCGTTGCAGTCGGGTAGCGACGAGGTTTTGAAACTGATGCGCCGCCGCTACGACACCTCCTTGTTTGCCTCGAAGATAAAAAAGATCAAAGAAACGATGCCCGACTCGTTCATCGGAGTGGATGTGATTGTGGGCACTCGCGGAGAAACGGCGGAATACTTCGAGCAGGCATACGGCTTCATCGAAAGTCTGGATGTGACGCAACTGCATGTGTTCAGCTATTCGGAGAGGCCGGGAACACAGGCTTTGAACATCGACCATGTCGTTCCGTCCAAAGAGAAACACAGCCGAAGCCAACGCTTGCTGGCTCTTTCGGACGAAAAGACGCGAGCCTTTTATGGGCGGCACATTGGGCAAACGATGCCGGTATTGTTGGAACGTCCCAAGCCGGGATGGCCGATGCACGGTTTTACGCCCAACTACATCCGCGTGGAGGTTCCACACGATGATGCGCTGGATAACCGAGTGGTATCGGTGCGTTTAGGCGATTTCAATGCGGACGGTACGGCTTTGTCGGGAATCATTGTCAATAACGAAAGGATATGAAATCGCGAATACTCTACTGGTTGACCTTCGCAGGAATGTGGCTTGTGGCATTGTTGCCTTTCCGTGCGCTTTATGTGCTGTCAGACGGGCTGTACTTCTTAGTGCGGCATGTCGTGCATTACAGAAGGGGAGTGGTTCGCCGCAACCTCTATCTCTCTTTCCCGGAGAAGTCCGAGGAGGAGCGGCGGGAGATAGAGCGACGGTTTTACCATTATCTATGCGACTACATGCTGGAAGAGGTGAAGATGCTGCGCATGTCCTTCGACGAGCTGCGGCACAGGATGATGTATGAAAAGGCGGACGACTTTCTTGCCATGATAGAAAAACACGGCGGCATTGTCGTCATGATTCCGCACTACGCCAACTTCGAATGGTTGATAGGCATGGGAGCCATCATGAAGTCGGGCGACATTCCCGCACAAGTGTATAAGCCTTTGCGCAATCGGTACATAGACGAGATGTTTAAGTTGATTCGTTCTCGCTTCGGAGGATATAATATATCGAAACACGCTACTGCAAGAGAGGTTATCAGGTTGCGCCGCGAAAACAAGCGTATGGCGCTGGGATTGATAACGGATCAATCGCCCAACCTTAGCGAGGCCCACTACTGGACGACGTTTCTTCAGCAAGACACCGTGTTTATGGATGGAGCCGAACGCATCGCCAAGATGATGGACTTCCCCGTTTTCTATGCCGAACTGAAAAAGACGGGACGAGGATCCTGCAAGGTCTCTTTCGATTTGATGACTGAAACTCCCCGGCAGACGGCTGACGGAGAGATTACCGATTGCTTTGTCCGGCGTTTGGAGCAGACCATTCGTCGTGAGCCGGCCTATTGGTTCTGGTCGCACAAGCGCTGGAAGTTGAAACGTGAAGATGTCATGCGGCATGGATAAGATAGCTGTTGTCATACTGAACTGGAACGGATGCGAGATGCTTCGCGCTTTCCTTCCCTCCGTGGTGCGCTTCTCCGAGGCGGACGGTGCACGGGTATATGTGGCCGACAACGGTTCTACGGACTGTTCGGTGGAGATGCTTCGCCGTGAATTTCCGTCCGTACATCTGATTTTACTGGAACAGAATCACGGTTTTGCCGAGGGATATAACCTTGCCTTGAAGACTGTTTCGGCGGAATACGTCGTGCTGCTCAACTCGGATGTAGAGGTGACCGAGCATTGGCTTGCGCCGCTTGTTTCTTACATGGATGCCCATCCCGAGGTGGCCGCCTGCCAGCCGAAGATACGCAGCCGGCGGCAAAGGGAGAAGTTTGAATACGCCGGTGCGGCGGGAGGATTTATCGACCGCTACGGTTACCCCTATTGCAGGGGACGCATCATGGGAGTGGTCGAGACCGATCGTTCTCAATACGACAGCGTTCTTCCTGTTTTTTGGGTTACGGGCGCTGCCATGTTCATCCGTTTGAATGATTATCGCGGGGCGGGTGGTCTGGACGGCCGTTTCTTCGCCCACATGGAAGAGATTGATTTGTGTTGGCGCCTCCGGGCGCGCGGCAGGGCATTGGTCTGTGTGCCCCGGAGTGTGGTGTACCATGTGGGGGGCGCTACCTTGAAAAAAGAAAGTCCTCGTAAGACATTTCTCAATTTCCGCAACAACCTCCTCATGCTATATAAGAACCTGCCGAAGGAGGAGTTGAAGCACGTCATGCGCGTGCGTGCGGTGCTGGACGGTGTGGCGGCTCTGAGTTTCTTGCTGAAGGGACAGTTGCCCAATGCTTGGGCCGTACTTCGTGCCCGCCGTTCGTATGCTTCGCTCCGCCGTTCGTTCACGCTGTCCCGCGAGGAGAATCAGGCGAAAGCTGTTTCTTCCTTCATTCCCGAGCGGACGAAAGGCTGTATTCTGTTGCAGTTCTATATACACGGAAAGCGTTTCTTCTCTCAATTGTGATTTGTCGCTCCGTTCGGAGGCAGACTTTTATTCATCGTGCATTCATCGTGACTGTCATGGAAAGATTATCCTGCCCTTTAGCTTGAGCCTGATGCAAGACATCGGCAAGTTAAAGAGGGGCTGTTTCGATTGAAGACAGTCGTTTCATGTGACTGATCAGTTCATCAATAAGCCGACCTGTACTTGCCTTCCTCCTTGTCTTCCAGCATGTTCAGGTACGAGGCATAACGCGATTGACTGATGAGGTGCTCTTCTACGGCCTTGCGCACGGCGCATCCCGGCTCGTTGCGGTGGATGCAGTTGCCGTAGCGGCAGTTGGCAGAAGCCTTGAATATCTCGGGGAAATAGTGCCCCACTTCCTCCTCTTCCATGTCGAACGTGCCGAATCCTTTGATGCCCGGCGTGTCGATAAGGTAACCGCTCCCTGCGACGAGGAACATTTCAGAGAAGGTAGTGGTGTGCATTCCCTTGTTGTGATAGGCAGAAATCTCTCCCGTCTTGATGTCCGTCCCTGGCAGCAAGGCATTGATGAGTGTAGATTTGCCCACGCCGGAATGGCCGGAGAAGAGCGTAACCCTCCCTTCCAGTTCTTTCTCGATGAGGCCGATGCCCTCTCCCCCCAAGGCAGACACTTTGAAACAAGGGTAACCGATGGAAGTGTAGAGGTCGATGAGCGCATCCAGATAGCGCAGTTCTTCCCCGTCGTAGGCGTCCGTCTTGTTGAAGACCAGCTTTACCGGTATGCGATATGCCTCGGCAGAGGCGAGGAAGCGGTCGATGAAAGTGGTGGAAGTTTCCGGATAGTTCACCGTTACCACCAGCATACACTGATCCAGATTGGCTGCAAGGATGTGCGATTGCTTCGAGAGGTTGGACGCCCGGCGGATGATGTAGTTCTTACGGTCTTCTATCTCGGTGATAAAGGCTGTACCCTCTCTGTTTCGGGCTATTTGCACATGGTCGCCCACAGCCACGGGATTGGTGCTCCGTATGCTTCTTAGGCGGAAGTTTCCTTTGATTTTGCATTCCACCTCCTGCCCGTCGTCCGTCCGCACCGAGTACCAGCTGCCGGTGTTTTTTATAACGAGTCCTTTCAAATCGCCTATACCGTCATAATCTCCTTATCCTTTGCGGCGAGCATATAGTCTATCTGCTTGATGTACTTGTCGTGTACTTTCTGCAGTTTTTCCTCGCCGTCCTTCTGCGCATCCTCTGCCAGTCCGTCCTTCACGGCTTTCTTCAGGGTGTCGATGGCGTCACGGCGGGCGTTGCGCACGCTCACTTTGGCTGTTTCGCCTTCGGCCTTGCATTGCTTGACCAGTTGGCGGCGGCGTTCTTCTGTCAGGGGAGGGATTCCGATGCGGATAATCTCGCCGTTGTTTTCAGGCATGATGCCGAGGGTGGAGTCGATGATGGCCTTCTCTATTACGCGGAACATATTCTTGTCCCAAGGTTTGATGGCGATGCTGCGTGCATCGGGGGTGGTCACTGCCGCTACGTTGTTGATGGGTACCATACTCCCGTAAGAGTCCACGCGGATGCCGTCCAGTAAACGGATGTCTGCTTTCCCTGCTCGGATATGAACCAATGCTTCTTCCAGATACATGGCGGCCATGTCCATTTTCTCTTGCGCTTCGTTTAAGATGTCTTTTACGTCTTTCATATTATTCTTGTTTTGAAGTTGCTTTGATGCGATACTTTGCAAAGATAGATAAATAGGTATTCAGTTGTGTACCACGGTTCCTATTTCTTTGCCCTGCACCACCTTCTTCAGGTTGCCCGGTGTGTCCATGTCGAAGACCACGATGGGCAGGTTGTTCTCCTTGCACATGCAGGTGGCGGTGAGGTCCATTACCTTCAGTCCCCGCCTCAGTACCTCGTCGTATGTGATGTCGCTGAACTTCACGGCGGCAGGGTCTTTTTCGGGGTCGGCGGTATAGATGCCATCCACGCGCGTCCCTTTCAGCATCGCGTCGGCTTCTATCTCGATGCCCCGCAGGCTCGAGCCGGTGTCTGTCGTGAAGAAAGGGTTGCCCGTTCCGGCAGACATGATGACCACTTCGCCCGCCTCCAGACACTCCACTGCCTTCCATTTATTGTAAAACTCGCCGATAGGCTCCATGCGCACGGCTGTCAGTACGCGGTTCTTCACCCCTGCAGCCGCCAGAGCCGAGCTCAGTGCGAGGCTGTTGATGACCGTGGCCAGCATGCCCATCTGGTCTCCTTTCACGCGGTCGAAACCCTTGTCGGTGCCGCTCAGTCCGCGGAAGATGTTGCCCCCGCCTATCACGATGCCTATCTGCACGCCCAGTCGGTGCACCTCCTTGATTTGTTCTGCATACTCGGCAAGGCGTTTCTCGTCAATGCCGTACTGTTTCTCTCCCATCAGACTTTCGCCGCTGAGCTTCAGCAATATTCTTTTGTAGGTTGCCATAATTGTTCTGTTTTTCTTTGGTGGCAAAGATAGTACAAATGAGTGAAACGAAGACTTATTTCCTAATTTCCAGATGCTGAAGTCGCCGCTATTGTCACCGCCGCCACCTCTTTCGTTCCTATTCTCTTTCTTTTCAGCCGCAGACTGTTGCTCACCACGCTCACGCTGCTGAAGGCCATCGCCGCCCCGGCTATCATCGGATTGAGCAGGAAGCCGCCGATGGGGTAGAGTACTCCCGCCGCAATGGGTACACCTATTATATTATATATGAATGCCCAGAACAAGTTCTGCCGGATGGTGCGCACCGTCAGCCGCGACAGTCTGAATGC
>CAUUOT010000049.1:0-7185 GCA_963546815.1 uncultured Bacteroides sp. | reverse complement strand
ACGAGGATACGCCCGACCAGAGCAAGGCCACTGCCGACGTAAAAGCCGATATGGAGAGTGCTCGCCCTATGGACCGGCTGGTGTGCGGCGACGTGGGCTTCGGTAAAACCGAGGTGGCCGTGCGTGCAGCCTTCAAGGCCGTGGCAGACAATAAACAGGTGGCCGTGCTGGTGCCTACCACCGTACTTGCCTACCAGCATTTCCAGACCTTCGCTGAGCGCCTGAAGGGGATGCCCTGCCGGGTAGAATATCTGAGCCGCGCCCGCACCGCCACCCAGACCAAGAACATCGTCAAAGGGCTGGCCGAGGGAGAGGTGAACATCCTCATCGGCACGCACCGCATCTTGGGCAAGGACGTCAAGTTCAAAGACCTCGGGTTGCTGATTATCGACGAGGAGCAGAAGTTCGGCGTATCAGTAAAGGAGAAGCTGCGGCAACTCAAGGTGAACGTCGACACGCTGACCATGACCGCTACGCCCATTCCCCGCACCCTGCAATTCTCATTGATGGGCGCACGAGATTTGAGCGTCATCCAGACCCCGCCCCCCAACCGCTATCCCATTCAGACGGAGGTGCACACCTTCAACGAAGAAGTCATAGCCGACGCCATCGGCTTCGAGATGAGCCGCAACGGGCAAGTGTTCTTCGTCAACAACCGCATCTCAAACCTTGCCGAACTGAAGGCCATGATAGAGCGCCGCATCCCCGACTGCCGCGTCTGCATAGGCCACGGACAGATGGAGCCCGCCGAGCTGGAGAAAGTCATCTTTGGCTTCGTGAACTACGACTACGACGTGCTGCTGGCCACCACCATCATAGAGAGCGGCATCGACATCCCCAACGCCAACACCATCCTCATCAACCAAGCGCAGAACTTCGGTCTGAGCGACCTGCACCAGATGCGCGGACGCGTGGGCCGAAGCAACAAGAAGGCCTTCTGCTACCTGCTGGCGCCACCTCTGTCCTCGCTTACACCGGAAGCAAAACGCCGACTGCAAGCCATCGAGAACTTCGCCGATTTGGGCAGCGGCATACACATCGCCATGCAAGACCTCGACATCCGTGGCGCGGGCAACATGCTGGGCGCCGAGCAGAGCGGATTTATCGCCGACCTGGGCTATGAGACCTACCAAAAGATACTTTCCGAGGCCGTGCGCGAGCTGAAGACCGACGAGTTTGCCAACCTCTATGCCGACGAGCTGAAAACGGCCGACGGCGACGGCAAGTTTGTCGACGAGTGTCAGGTGGAGAGCGACCTCGAGTTGCTGCTCCCGGCCGATTATGTCACCGGCAGCAGCGAGCGCATGCTGCTCTACCGCGAGTTGGACGGACTGACGCAGGACGCCGAGGTGGCCGCCTTCCGTGCCCGCCTCGAAGACCGCTTCGGCCCCGTGCCCCGCGAGACGGAGGAGCTGCTGCGCATCGTGGCTCTGCGCCGCTTGGCCATGCGTCTGGGTGTGGAGCGCGTATTCCTCAAAGGCGGGCGGATGTCGCTCTTCTTCGTCTCCAACCCCGACAGCCCGTACTATCAAAGTCCTGCCTTTGGCCGAATGATAGCCTACATGATGGCCTACACCCGCCGCTGCGACCTGCGCGAGCAGAACCGCCGGCGCAGCATGCTGGTCAAGGACGTGCGCACCGTCGAAGAGGCCATCTGCGTGCTGCGCGAAATCTCCGCCCTGCCCGCCACCCAGACGTAAGCCTATTCCTCCTTCACATACATCAAGTGCGACCCCCTGCCCATACGACCTATTCCGTTGCCAGGCATATCCGCCCAACGCTTTAGCTCAACGGCGGCAGTACATTTCACCAGTCCCGTCAACGCGCAATAATCCTCCACCGTCATTCTGGAGTATCGATTCAGGAAATCCTGCGCCAACTTCAGTCGTTGTTCGGGCGTATATCGGCGAGACGAGCGGCGGAACTTCTGCTCGGAACGTTCTAAAATACAGTTCAAAGCCGTTTCGTACACCAGTCCTTTGTCGGCACGGAAGTTAACACCTTTCACACGGATACTGGCCGCATTGCGTCTTGTGCTGCCCGGTTCCGCACTCTCGCGTTCCACACCCTTGCGCAGACCCAATGCCGGGGTGAATACCCCCAGTCCGTCAATCTTCACCGAGTGCCCCTGCGCCATTTCCCAAGCCATGGCACTCGTCAGCGCCCGCACCGCTCCGATGACGTCCGCCGGAGCGAACGTAGTACCTGCGCTTATGCGTTCTGCCAGCAGTTTCAGTTCTATCTGTTCTCGTATTTTTATACGAGGATAGAGTACTTTCTTTCCATCTTTGCTGGGCAGTGCCAGCTCTTGCATCTCATATTCTGCCATAATTATATAGGATAAAATGTTCTCTTTGTGCGCTCTAAGACCTTGTCTATGTGGGGAGAAAAACTTCTCTTTCTCCTCAGAAAAAGTTTTCTTTGTCCTGAGAATAACTTTTCCTTTTCCTTATAAGAATTTAATTTAAAAGCTTTAGACGGCCGTTTAAAGCCTTTAGATGACTGTTTAAAGCCTTTAGATGGACGTTTAAAGTGCTAAAATATAGAATATATCCTATACTTGCAAACTTTTTCTGCGGATATCGAAAGAAATTTCTAGGTACATCGACATTTTTTCCTCCCCACCTTGACAAGGTGTTTCTCTCACTGATGAAATGGCTTTTCGTAGAGGGGGATATACCTTATATATATAGGAAGCGTTTTTTCCTCCCACTATCTGGATTTCTTTTTGGCGGGCGCCAGGGGGTGCTTGTACCAGAAGAAGTATTGGTGTTGTGCACGCTTTTCTTGGGGCGTCTTGGCGCTGAACACGGGCTGTAGGGTGTAGGGGTGGAAGCCGGTGTACCACGCCTCGGTGGCCACGGTCATGGGGGTGGGGGTGAAGTCTTGTACTTGCTCTAGCCGTATGTCCATGCGGCGGGTGATGGCGGCCAGTTGGGCCATGTCTTGCTCGCGGCAACCGGGGTGGCTGCTGATGAAGTAGGGGATGAGCTGCTGGCGCAGGCCATGGGCGCGGTTGAGTTGGTCGAAGATGCGTTTGAAGCGCTCGAACAGGGCGAAGGGGGGCTTGCGCATGAGGCCTAGCACGTGGTCCGAGGTGTGCTCGGGCGCCACTTTTAGGCGGCCGCTGACGTGGTGGAGGATGAGTTCGCGGGTGTATTGCTCGGCGGCGCGGTTGGCGTCGGGGTCGGTGCCGCGGTGCAGCAGCAGGTCGTATCGCACGCCGCTTCCGATGAAGGATTTCTTGATGCCGGGCAGGGCGTCTACGGCGCGGTAGATGTCGAGCAGCGGACGGTGGTCTGTGCCGAGGTTGGGGCATATCTGCGGGTGGATGCACGAGGGGCGTTTGCATTTTCGGCACATCGCCTCGTTGCGCCCTTTCATACGGTACATGTTGGCCGACGGGCCTCCGAGGTCGCTGAGGTAGCCCTTGAAGTCGGGCAGCTGGGTCAGGGCTTTTACCTCTTTCAGTATGCTCTCTTTGCTTCGGCTGACGATGAACTTGCCCTGATGCGCCGAGATGGTGCAGAAGGCGCATCCGCCGAAGCATCCGCGGTGCAGGTTGACGGAGAATTTTATCATCTCGTAGGCGGGGATGCGTTTGTCTTTGTACTTGGGGTGAGGCAGGCGGGTGTAGGGCAGGTCGAAGGAGTGGTCGAGCTCGGCCTCGGTCATGGGCGGGTATGGCGGGTTGACGACGACGGTCTGCCTGCCTACTGCCTGCAGGATGCGTGCGGCGGCGTATTTGTTGCTCTCTTCTTCGATGTGGCGGAAGTTGGCGGCTTGCTTGCGCTTGTCAGCAAGGCACTCTTCGTGCGAGGAGAGGGTGATGTCTCCTTCTTGCGAGACGATTTCCTTTTCCAGATAGACCATCTGCGGGATGTCGGACAGCAGACGCTTGAAGTCTTCGCCGGCCGGTGTGGGGCAGTGCGTCAGTCTTCGGGCCAGCTCGGCGACGGGTTTCTCGCCCATGCCGTAGATGATGGCGTCGGCGCCGCTGTCCACCAGTATGCTGGGGCGTAGGCGGTCTTGCCAATAGTCGTAGTGCGTCAGTCGGCGCATGCTGGCTTCGATGCCTCCCAGCACGACGGGGGCGTCGGGGTAGAGCGTCTTCAGTATCTGTGTGTAGACGATGGAGGGGTATTCGGGGCGCATGTCGGGGCGTGCGTCGGGGGTGTAGGCGTCGTCGCTTCGCAGGCGTTTGTTGGCTGTGTACTTATTGACCATGCTGTCCATGCATCCAGGGCTGACGCCGAAGAAGAGTCGGGGACGGCCCAGCTTCTTGAAGTCGCGCAGGTCGTCGCGCCAGTTGGGCTGGGGGATAATAGCTACGCGCAGTCCTTCAGCCTCGAGTATGCGTCCGATGACGGCTGCCCCGAACGAGGGGTGGTCGACGTATGCGTCGCCGCTGAAGAGGATGACGTCGAGTTCATCCCATCCGTGCAGCTCGGCTTCTTTCTTGGTGGTGGGCAGCCAGTCGGTGAGTTGCATGAATGCTTAGTGGTGAGTGATTAGTGTTTAGTGATTAGGGGTTAGTGGCGCTAAACACTAATCGTTATCCGCTAACCGCTCTTTTAAGTATAGTCGGATGAGTTGTTGCAGTCCGAAGGCTTTCATGTTGTTGTGGTAGATGACGTCGATGCAGAGGTCGAGCAGGTCTTTGCTGTCTTCTTCTTGCGCGGCGATGAGTGAGCGGATGTTGAGCTTCAGCTTGTCGAGTACGGTTTCGTCGACGATGCCGTTGCTGTCTATGAGGTGTCGGAAGAGTCCGTACTTCTCGATGGTGTCGAGGTTCTCTTCGGATACTTGCAGGGTGCGTGTTCCGCTGGGGTTGGCTTGTAGGGTGTACATAGGTCAAAGGGGGTTAAGGGGTGAGTCTTGGGTTGCTTGTCTGTCTCTCTGTGCGGCAAAGGTATGCTTTTTATGGCAATCGGCGGGCTTGGGGGCGGGATTATTTGAGGAGGATGCTCCTTCCTCCGGTGTGTTTATTGTCTTGGGATAAAAGAGAAGCGGCATACTGCGTTGACCGCAATACACCGCTACCTTCTTATATATATGCTCTTCTCGACGGGCGTTTACAGCGGAACGTATTCCACGAATGCTTCCATGGCTTCGTACGATGCCAGGCCGAGGCTGTCGTACAGGGCTGCCGTGCCGCGGTTGCGGTCTTCGCTGCGCTGCCAGAACAGGCGCTCGTCGTTACCCATGAAGGGTGCGCTCTCCATCTGCGACTGGTGCTTGAGGATGGAGTTGCGTTTGGCGCGCAGCTCTTCGGGACTGATGGGCACGGCCATCTCGATGTTCTCGATTTCCCATTCGGCCCATGCGCCGCGGTACATCCAGATGCGGCAGTCTTTCAACCATTTGGCGCCCTCTTCCTTCTCCAAGTCGATGGCGGCGAATACGGCGTCCGTACATACGCGGTGCGTACCGTGCGGGTCGGCCAAGTCGCCTGCAACGAATATCTGGTGCGGCTTCACTTCGCGCAGCAGGTTGCGTATGATCTCGACGTCCGCCTCGCTGATGGGGTTCTTCTGAATCTTGCCCGTCTCGTAGAAGGGCAGGTCGAGGAAGTGGCAATGGTCTAACGGGATGTTGTTGTAGGTGCAGGCGGTGCGTGCCTCTCCGCGGCGAATCAGGCCCTTGATGGTGAGGATGTCGCGCGTATCCATGTCGCCGTCTTTCTTTTCTTTGAGGAACTTGCGTATCTCGGCGTACTTCTCGTTGATGACCTTATCTTCGTTATTATTGAAGATTTGGTTGAATCCGTTGATGAAGTGCAAGAAGCGGATGACCTCCTCGTCGCCCACGGCGATGTTGCCCGATGTCTGGTAGGCCACGTGTACGTCGTGCTTCTGTTCCACCAGTCGGCGGATGGTGCCTCCCATGGAGATGACGTCGTCGTCCGGGTGCGGTGAGAATACGATGACCCGTTTGGGATAAGGTTTGGCGCGCTCGGGGCGGTATGTGTCGTCGGCATTCGGCTTGCCACCTGGCCATCCGGTGATGGTGTGCTGCAGGTCGTTGAATATCTTGATATTTACGTTATAGGCAGAGCCGAACAGGGCGAGCAGTTCGCTCAGGCCGTTCTCGTTGTAATCCTTGTTGGTCAGCTTCAGGATGGGTTTGCCCGTCAGTTGGCACAGCCATACGATGGCGCTGCGGATGAGCTTGTCGTTCCATTCGCACGAAGTCACTAACCAAGGACGCTGTATGCGCGTCAGGTTGGAGGCGGCGGAGAGGTCGATGGCAATGTGCGCATTGTTGTGCGTTTGCAGATAGGAGGCGGGGATGGTGTCCGTCACAGGGCCTTCTACGCATTTTTTCACGATCTGGGCCTTTTCCTCGCCCCATGCCATCAGATAGACCTTCTTGGCTGCGAGGATGGTGGCTACTCCCATTGTGATGGAGCTTACCGGCGTGCTCTCGATGCTGCCGAACATCTTGGACGCTTCGTTGCGCGAGTCGTTGTCCAGCAGAATCAGCCGGGTGGTGGAGTTCAGGCGCGAGCCCGGTTCGTTGAAGCCAATGTTACCCACACGGCCGATGCCGATGACGGCAGCGTCCAGTCCGCCAAAGCTCTCGATACGTTGTTCGTACAAGCGGCAATACTCAAAGATTTCGTCTTTGGCTATCGTGCCGTCCGGACTGAAGATGTTCTGTTTGTCTATATCCACATGGTCCAGCAGCATCTCTTTCAAGGCATTCAGGTTGCTGTTCACGGCGTCGGAGGCCAGAGGATAGTATTCATAGAGGTTGAATGCGACAACGTTGCGGAAGCTCAGCCCCTCTTCTTTGTGCATACGTACGAGGTGCGCATACACGTTGCGTGGCGAATTGCCGCCGGCCAGTGCCAGCACGCAGAAACGTCCCGCCTTCTGCTTGTCGCGGATGAGTTGTGCAAGGTCGCGGGCAATCTGGCAAGCGCCTTCTTCGGCAGACTCGTAGATGTCGGTGGGAATCTTCTCCAGCCGCGTCAGTACCGACCGCTCGAATGCGTTTTCCGGTCTGTAGTACTTGGGAGAAACTCTGTTGAGTGTGATTTGAGAACTTAGATTGGTTTTCATATAACAATGTTATTAATTAAAGGATTCAACTGTTTCATTCTTTTTTATTCAACAAATCTGCGGAAAAGAATGTTCGCCCGTCTCTGTGAGATTCATTAAATGAGCATGTTGTATTTTT
>CAUUOT010000048.1:0-7229 GCA_963546815.1 uncultured Bacteroides sp. | reverse complement strand
CTGCAGACAGCGAAGCCATCGCCCACCTTGCCAACGGCAACTTCATCAAGGCGCTGGAAACGATTCATCTGAACAAAGAAAACGAATCGTTCTTCGAGCTGTTCATCAGCCTCATGCGCCTTTCCTATCAACGAAAGATACGGGAGATGAAGCAATGGAGCGAACAACTGGCCGGTATGGGACGTGAACAGCAAAAGAACTTCCTTGAGTATTGCCAACGCATGATAAGGGAGAACTTCATCTACAACCTGCACCGGAAAGAAATGAACTACATGACGCCACGCGAACAGGAGTTCGCCACCCGGTTCGCACCGTTCGTTAACGAACGGAACGTCATGGGCATCACCGATGAACTGAGCGAGGCGCAGATACACATCGAGCAGAACGTAAACGCACGCATGGTATTCTTCGACTTCGCACTGAAGATGATTGTGCTGCTGAAACAGTAAGGCGGACGAAGACAGTAAATAACCCGATAACCCCAAGCTAACAAACAATAAGAAATGGAATATAAACTGCATAACGGAAGCGGACACCTCTGTTGCAAAAGCTGCGGCAGACAGAACAAACAACTGAACACGTACGACTGGCTGGCCGACATCCCCGGCAACAACGAGGAAAGCGAACTGGTAGAAGTTCAGTTCAAGAACACCCGAAAAGGATATTTCCGCAACAACAGCAAGTTGCCTCTGGAGAAGGGAGACATCGTGGCCGTAGAAGCCATGCCCGGACACGACATCGGAACAGTAACCCTGACCGGACGCCTCGTGTCGCTACAGATGAGAAAGGCAAACATCAAACCCGATACCGACATCAGGCGTATCTACCGGAAAGCAAAGCCGATAGACATGGACAAATACAATGAAGCCAAGGCCCGCGAGCATTACACCATGATTCGCGCCCGACAGATAGCCACGGAACTGAGCCTCGACATGAAAATCGGAGACGTAGAGTTCCAGGGAGACGGCAACAAGGCCATCTTCTACTACATCGCCAACGGGCGTGTGGACTTCAGGCAACTCATCAAAGTGCTGGCGGACACGTTTCATGTGCGCATCGAGATGAAGCAAATCGGCGCCCGCCAAGAAGCGGGACGCATCGGAGGCATCGGGCCTTGCGGACGCGAGCTGTGCTGCGCCACGTGGCTCACGTCGTTCGTCTCGGTAGCCACCAACGCCGCACGCTTTCAGGACATCTCGCTCAACCCGCAGAAGCTGGCGGGACAGTGCGCCAAACTGAAGTGCTGCCTGAACTACGAGGTGGACTGCTACGTCGAGGCACAGAAACGTCTGCCCTCACGACAGATAGAGCTGGAAACAAAGGACGGCATGTTCTACTTCTTCAAGGCAGACATCCTGAGCAACCAGATAACCTACTCGACCGACAAGAGCGTACCCGCCAATCTGGTGACCATCAGCGGCAAGCGCGCGTTCGAAATCATCGGCATGAACAAGCGGGGCATCAAGCCCGACAGCCTGCAGGAAGAGGCACATCGCACCACCCCCCAAAGACCGGTAGACCTGCTGGAGCAGGAGAGCCTCACCCGCTTCGACCGCAACCGCAAGGGCCGTAACCCCAGCGAGGGCAACGGCGGAAACAACGGCGCCCGCAACAAGAAAAAGAAGCGGAACAACGGCAACCGTCCGCAGCAGGACTCAGAGCACCCGCAACAGGCCAACCGCAGAACGCCACAAGGCAGTCGCCCCAACCCGAAGGAAGAGAGACCCCCACGCCATGACACACCCGCGCAAGCATAGAGCCGCATGGGCCAAAATCATCCTGCTGTCCGCCGCAAGCCTACTCAGCGCCTGCGACGGGCAGACCGTATACCACACCTACCAATCGCTGCCCGAACGGGGCTGGCCACGTACGGACACGCTGCGCTTCAGCGTCGCAGTACCCGACTCGCTCACCTACTACCGGCTCTGCATCGAAGTCCGCAACCGCTACGACTATCCCTACCGCAACCTCCCCCTGTCCGTCCGCTGCGAAACGCCCGACGGCACCGACACGATGCCCGCCGACACGCTGCCACTCACCCTGACCGACGCCAACGGTAATTGGGCCGGCACCGGCTGGAGCGGCCTCTACCAAACCTCATTCGCCGCAGGCAGCATCCGCATCGGCAAGCCCGGCTCCTACCTCCTCAAAATAGCCTACACCCTGCCCGACGACGTGCTGCGGGGCATCAACGACGTGGGCATCAAGCTGCGGAAATAAGTCTTCCCCCCTCTTCGCCTCATTTTCTGCCTTATACATATCCAGAGCTCGATCTAAAATAAGGAGAGTTCGACAGATGAAACACCTCTTTTTTCCGAAAAAGAGGCCTACCCCGTAGTCTGCCATAAACGATACGGGCGTGTGTGATGGGTTATTCCTTAACATCTATCGAATTATCTACACGTTGATAAGAATTTATCTACACGTTGAGAAATATTTATCTACACGTTGAGAAGAATTTATCTACACGTTGATAATTCGATACGACTGAAGTAGGTACATGGATGGCACCTCTCTTTTTCTTCACCGATATCCTTCTATCGGGCTCAAGTTTCTTATGGCTTATCTCGCCTGTATTTAGGGAAAAAGGAACGAAAAGGGCGGGGAAGAATGCCGCCGGCACGTCAGAGGCGACGTTTGCGCCCGGCGTCTATGCGTAGGAAGATGAAAAGCAGCAGGGTAAACCCCCAGAGCGACGAACCGCCGTAGCTGAAGAAGGGAAGCGGGATGCCGATGACCGGCGTGAGCCCCAGCACCATGCCGATGTTGATGAACAGATGGAAAAGGAAGATGCTGAGTACCGAGTAGCCGTATACCCGCCCGAATACCGACGATTGGCGCTCGGACAGCTTGATGAGCCGCAATAGCAGGACGAGGAACAGGATGAGCACGGCCACGGAACCGACGAAGCCTTCTTCCTCGCCCACGGTGCAGAAGATGAAGTCGGTGTCTTGCTCGGGCACGTATTTCAGCTTGGTCTGCGTGCCGTTGAGGAAGCCCTTGCCGGTGAGCCCGCCCGAACCGATGGCTATCTTGGACTGATTGACGTTGTAACCCGCGCCCGTGAGGTCTTCTTCCATGCCCAGCACGACCTTGATGCGCATCTGCTGGTGGGGCTCGAGCACGCGGTTGAAGACGTAGTCGCCGGAATACAGGAAGCCGACGGAGCCGAGTGCGAACAGCCCTATCAGGCAGTAGGACAGGCGCCGCTCACGCAAGGAGAGGAAGACGAGGTATCCGAAGAGCACAGCGCAGAGCGCCCACTGCATCCACACCAGATTGAAGTGCATGACGTATTCTGAGAAGAGGTAGGCCGCCAGCAGCGTGCCCAGCGTACCCAGCAGGATGTCGCGTGCGGACTGCCACTGCCGCTCGTACACCCCAACCATGCCGGCGGCGGAGAGCAGCACCATGAGCAGCACGGCGAACTCGCCCACAGTGGTGGGTGTATGGCCCATCATCACCGCGTCGAAGCGGATGCCCACCACGAAGTAGACAACTGCGCTGAGGCCCACGAATAAGATTCCGCCCGGCATCCCTTCGCGGTAGAGCACAAGGAAGAAAGCGAAGTAGACCAATGCGGAGCCTGTCTCACGCTGCATGATGATGAGCAGCATGGGCAGCAGGATGAGGAAAACGGGCAGGACGGCGTTCTTCCAGTTCTTCATCGTGAAGGAGTAGGCGCTCATGTATTTGGCCAGTGCCAAGGCCGTGGCAAACTTGGCGAACTCTGCCGGTTGCAGACTCACGGGTCCGAGGATGAGCCACGAACGAGAGCCTTTCGTGTCGGGGGCGATGAATATGGTGACCAGCAGCAACAGCATCATGCCTGCATAGATCAGGTAGGAGAAAATGTCGTAGAGCGAGTCGTCCAGCATCAGCAGCACAAACCCCAGTCCGAACGAGCAAACAATCCAGACGAACTGCTTGCCGGCGCGGGTGGAGAAGTCCAGCAGGTCGTGGTCGCCATAGTCGTAACTGGCCCCGCAGACGCTGAACCAGCCGAACACAACAAGTATCAGGTAGACGGCAACCGTCACCCAATCCAATGATTTCCACAGACTATCTTTCCTCGTCGCCATACACTATCACTCGGTTACTGAAGTCCTCCGCCAATGCCTCGTTTGCGGGCGAGAGCTTGCCGTGCAAGTACTGGTCCATCATCATCGCTCCGATGGGCACGCCGTAGACAGCGCCGAAGCCTCCGTTCTCCACATAGACGGCAATGGCTATTTTAGGGTTGTTCATCGGTGCAAAGCCCATGAAGACGGAGTGGTCTTTGCCTCGGTTCTGCGCCGTGCCTGTCTTGCCGCACGCTTCCACGCCGGGTAGAATGGAGCCTACCATACGGCAAGTGGCGCTGCCTGTGCTTCCGGTGACGGCGGCGCGCATCCCCCTGGCCACTTCGTCGTAATACCGGCGGTCGATGGTGGGATAATGCGGGAAACGGTAGATGCTGTCCAGCTCGTTGTCCTGTATCTCTTTCACGATATGCGGAGTGATGAAATGTCCGCGGTTGGCGATGGTTGCGGCAAGGTTGGCAATCTGCAAGGGTGTGGCGAGTATTTCCCCCTGCCCGATGGCAATACTGATGACGGTCAACCCGTTCCACGCTCCTCGATAGGCTCTGTCGTAGAACTTGGCATTCGGAATCAGTCCGCGTTGCTCGCCGGGGAGGTCGGTCTCAAGCCGATAGCCGAACCCTTGCGAGACCATGTGGTCTTTCCACACCGTGATGGCGTTCTGCGGCGAACCGTACTTCTTATCGCCGAACATACGCACCAATCCCCAACAGAAGTACGAGTTGCACGAGGTGGCAATGGCAGGAATCAACGGCAGCGGCGATCCATGCGCATGGCATCCTACATGCAGACTCCCGTAGTTGAATCCGTGTGCGCAAGGAAAGGTGGGATAATCTTCGTGGATGATGCCCTCTTGCAAGAAGGTCAGCGCCTGAGCCGTCTTGAAGGTAGATCCCGGCGGATAAGAGCCCATGATGGCACGATTCAGCAGGGGCTTCCGCTTATCCGCCTGCAACAGCCGGTGGTTCTTTCCACGCTGGCGTCCAATCATCAGATGGGGGTCGAAAGAAGGAGAAGAGACCATGCACAATATCTCCCCGCTGGAGGGTTCGATGGCAACGATGGCTCCTATCTTATGCTGCAACAGCCGCTCACCCAGCATCTGCAGGTCGATGTCAAGCCCCAGTGTCAGGTTTTTGCCGGGCACGGACGGACGATCCAGCTTCCCATTCATATAGTGGCCCTGAATGCGTCCGTGGGCATCGCGAAGCAGCACCTCCACACCTTTCTCCCCGCGGAGATATTTCTCGTAAGACTTCTCGATGCCCTGCTTGCCGATGTAGTCCCCGCGGATGTAATAGTCGTCCTCCTCGATGTCTTTCTTCGACACCTCGCCGATATCTCCCAGCGCATGTCCGGCCGATTTGTAAGTGTATTGTCTGATGGTACGCCTCTGGATGTAGAAGCCGTGAAACTTGAACAGCTTTTCTTGAAACACTCCGTTCTCTTCGGCAGAAAGCTGGGTCATAAACACCTGATGTGTATATTTGGAGTAACCGGGATTCATCCAGCGGTTCTTGACGTCCTTCATGCGCTTCTCGAACTGCTCGAGTGTAATGTTCAGCGTCCGACAAAGATCCAGCGTATCGAGGTTCGTCACCTCACGGGGCACGAATGTAATGTCATAAGCAGGCTGATTGAACACGAGCAGCTTTCCGTTACGGTCGTAGACCGCTCCTCGCGAGGGGTATTGTATCTTGTTCAGAAAGGCATTGTTATTTGCATTCTTCTTATAGTCATCCGTCATAATCTGCAAGTCGAATAACCTGAGCACATAGATAAAGACGATGACGACAGCCACCGCACCTATCACATACTTACGCTTCTCGAATGCATAATCCTTCATCTATCCACCCTAATCTCCAAAATCTAATCTCTCATCTAACGCCTAATCCCTTCCACCGCCATGATGCAGGACACGGTAAGCAAGGCACTCGCTCCAATCCTCAGCAGCAAACTCCCGATATGGGCCATGGAGAAGAACTCGATGACAAACAACATCCCATGGTGCACAAGGACACCGATAACCAGATACTTCAAAAAGTTAGACCCCCCCATCGTACTCACTGCGGGTACGATACCTTCCGGTATTTCGCGAGAGATAAACGCGCGCAAAAGAACAGGACGCACGAAAGCCAGCAATACCGTGGCAGCAGCATTGATTCCCGGAGTGTCGGAGAAGATGTCGACCGCCAGTCCCAGAAAGAAAGCCCATAACATCAGCGCGTTCCGGGGAGTGTCCGATTCAAATTTTACTATCAGGTAGATGTATAGAAAGGGAGTGGCATACCCCGCAATATGCACATTATTCAGTATCAGCACTTGCAACAGCTCCAAGCCGATGAACCATCCTGCCTTATGCAAATAGTTGATTAGCATTAGTCCGAACCCTCCTCATTTTCCAGTGCTTTCTGCTCGTCTTGCCTGTCGCGGGATATGACACGTACGTTCCTCACTTTCCCGAAATCCGTCGCCAGCTTTATCTTCAATAAGTAGGAAAGTCCGTCGTGCGAATCGGAGATATCATCTACCGTACCCACTACCACTCCTTCCGGAAATACCGTAGAATAGCCGCTTGTCACCACCGTATCGCCCAGATTGAATTCGGCGTGACGGGGTAAATCCTTCAGATAGGCAAAGCGGGAGTCGCCTCCTTCCCACTTCAGATAGCCGAAATAGTCGCTTCCCGCAATCTTGCAACTGATGCTGGACTTGCTGTTCAGCAGCGGAATGACCAGCGAATAATGAGGAGAAGTCTTATACACGATGCCGACCACTCCATTCGCATCCACCACGCCCATCTCGGAACAGATTCCGTCTGTCGTACCCCGATCCAGCGTGATGTAGTTGTCCGCCTTGTTCAAGCTGTTTTTTATCACATTGGCCTTGAATATCCTATATTCTCCAGGAATCACCCGCTCCATGCTGTAAAGCCTTACCGAGTCCATCCCTTTTTCTCTCAATACATTCTCCAGAAAAGAGACGCGCTGTTCCAACCACACATTGCGGTCGAGTAAATCTTCATTGACCGACTTCAGATGGAAATAGGAAGCGATGCCTCCCGAAACCTCATAAACCTTTCCCGCCACTTCGTTAGCGGAAGTGAAATACACACTTTGCTGGTAATGGTTGAAGCGGAACAATAAA
>CAUUOT010000047.1:0-7260 GCA_963546815.1 uncultured Bacteroides sp. | reverse complement strand
AGATTCCTTTTTCGGACACCACCTCGTTCTACGAAACCCTGAAGGAGCAACTGAGCGAACGCAACCTCAGCGAACGGCAACGCGAACTGGCCGAGTATCTCATCGGCTCGCTGGACGACGACGGCCTGCTGCGCAAATCGTTGGACAGCATCAGCGACGAGCTGGCCATTTATGCGGGCATCGACGCCTCTGTGCAGGAACTGGAGGAGGCGCTGAAGACGGTTCAGGATTTCGACCCCGCCGGACTGGGGGCCCGCAACCTGCAGGAATGTCTCCTCATCCAGATTCGCCGCAAGATGGAACAACAGTCGCCTACTACCCCCGACTCCTTGCTGCGCATCGAAGAGGACATCATCGGCCAATGCTACGAGGAGTTCACCCGCAAACATTGGGAGAAGATACGGCAGAAGCTGAATCTGCCGGAAGACGTCTGCGACCGGGCCATCAAGGAGGTCTGCAAGCTGAACCCCCGCCCGGGTGCCTCTTTGGGCGAAACCATCGGCAAGAACATGCAACAGATTGTGCCGGACTTCATCGTGGATACGTATGACGGCGGCACCATCAACCTGACGCTGAACAACCGCAACGTGCCGGAACTGCGCATGAGCCGCGACTTCACCGAAATGGTGGAGGAGCATACCAAGAACAAGGCGAACCAATCGAAAGCGTCGAAAGACGCCATGATGTTCCTGAAACAAAAGATGGATGCGGCGCAAGGCTTCATCAACGCCGTGAAGCAACGGCAGAATACGCTGATGACCACCATGCAGGCCATCATCGACCTGCAACGCCCGTTCTTCCTCGAGGGCGACGAGTCGCTGCTACGCCCCATGATACTGAAAGATGTGGCCGAGCGCGCCGGGCTGGACATCTCGACCGTCTCGCGCGTAAGCAACAGCAAATACGTGCAGACCAACTTCGGAGTGTATCCGCTGAAGTTCTTCTTCAACGACGGCTATACCACCGGAGACGGCGAAGAAATGTCCGTGCGCGAAATACGCAAGATACTGAAAGAATGCGTGGAAAACGAGGACAAGAAGAAGCCATACACGGACGACGAACTCACCGAAATATTAAAAGAGAAAGGCTATCCGATAGCCCGCCGGACGGTGGCGAAGTACCGCCAGCAGATGAATATTCCGGTGGCAAGACTGAGACGATAATTAGTAAACTTGTAACTTGTAATAAATGGAAGAACATATCATAGCAGACAGAACGCTGATTAGAACCGCGAAAGTGGTCTCGGCCCTATTCACGCCGTTTTCCATTCCTTTCGTCGCCTTTCTGATACTGTTCATCTTTTCGTACTTGCGCATCATGCCGCTGCAGTACAAGCTGATTGTATTGGGCGTGGTCTATTGCTTCACCATCCTGATGCCCACGCTGACCATCTTCATCTTCCGCAAAATCAACGGATTCAGTCCGCAAGACTTGGCGGACAGGAAGAAGAGGTATATTCCCTTTATCCTGACCATCGCTTCCTACATCTTCTGCCTGCTGATGATGCAACGGCTGAATATTCCCTGGTACATGACGGGCATCATCCTCGCCGCATTGATAACGATGCTTATCTGCGTCATCGTCAACCTGAAATGGAAGCTCAGCGAACACATGGCCGGCGCGGGGGCTGTTGTGGGCGGACTGGTGGCTTTCAGCGCCTTGTTCGGCTACAATCCCGTAGGGTGGTTGTGCCTCTTCATCTTGGTGGCGGGCGTACTGGGCACGGCACGCATCATCCTGCAACACCACACGCCGGGCGAAGTCATGGGTGGGTTTGCCGTAGGGCTGGTCTGCTCCTTGCTGGTGCTCCACCCCCTAAGCAATGCGTTATTCAGAATTTTCCTTTTTTAAATCAATTATAGTATCAACCTTTTAAAACTAATGATTATGAACTTTCCTACTGATGTAAAGTACACCAAAGAGCATGAATGGATTCGCCAAGAAGGCGACGTGGCTTATGTAGGCATTACCGACTACGCACAGGAACAATTGGGCGATATCGTGTTTGTAGATATCCCGACCGAAGGCGAAACATTGGCCGCCGACGAAGTTTTCGGCACCATCGAAGTGGTAAAAACCATTTCCGACCTTTTCTTGCCCGTGGGCGGAGAAGTGCTGGAACAGAACGCGGCCCTCGCCGACCGGCCCGAACTGGTGAACACTGATCCGTACGGAGAAGGCTGGCTCATCAAAATCAAACCGGATGCCGATGCCGACTTCGACAGCCTGCTGGATGCGGAAGCGTACAAAGCGTTGATTAACGGATAGTCGTTAGCGATAGCGACTAACGGTTAGTTGTTAACGGTTAGTTGTTAGCGGTTAGCGGTTAGCTATTAGTTGTTAACGGTTAATGATTAGCAGTTAGCAGTTAACGGTTAATGATTAGCGGTTAGCGGTTAACGATTAGCGGTTAGTAAGGCCGCACGTTTTTCAACGATTAACAAGAATAATAAACTTAAGCAGTGGGTGGCGGGTGTACGGCAATCTCCCGCCCTTGTCCGCCCACCGCTTATCACTCATCACTCATCACCAAGCACTAATCACATGTCTCCAACAGTCAGTATTATCATGGGCAGCACTTCCGACCTGCCCGTCATGGAAAAGGCCGCACAGCTGCTCAACGAGTTGCATGTTCCGTTCGAAATGAACGCCTTGTCTGCCCACCGCACACCGGAAGCGGTAGAAGAGTTTGCCAAGAATGCCCGCCAACGCGGCATCAAAGTGATAATTGCCGCCGCCGGCATGGCTGCCGCCCTGCCCGGTGTCATCGCCGCCAACACCACCTTGCCGGTCATCGGTGTTCCCATAAAAGGCTCGGTGCTCGACGGCGTAGACGCGCTTTATTCCATCATACAGATGCCTCCGGGCATCCCGGTAGCCACTGTAGCCATCAATGGTGCCATGAACGCCGCCATCCTCGCCGTGCAAATGCTGGCATTGAGCGATGCCTCACTGGCGGAAACCTTTGCCTCTTACAAGGAAGGCTTAAAGAAGAAAATCGTCAAGGCAAACGAGGATTTGAAAGAAGTGAAGTACGAATACAAAACAAACTGAAATCAGCGGTTGGCGGTTAGCGATTAGTGCTTAACGCTCACTGACCACTAATCGCTAAACACTAAACACTAATCAACGTGAATCTATTCAACTATTCCCGACGGGAAACATCCGAAGTGAATATCGGAGCCACACCGATGGGCGGTTCCAACCCCATCCGCATACAAAGCATGACGAATACGGCCACGCAAGATACGGAAGCCAGCGTGGAACAGGTGAAACGCATCGTCGATGCCGGCGGTGAGTATGTGCGCCTCACGGCACAAGGCGTCAGAGAGGCCGAAAACCTGATGAACATCAATGCAGCCCTGCGTCAGGAGGGTTATACGACTCCTCTGGTGGCCGATATTCACTTCAATCCGAAGGTGGCCGATGTGGCGGCGCTGTATGTGGAGAAAGTGCGCATCAACCCCGGAAACTATGTGGACGCGGCACGCACTTTCAAGCATTTGGAGTATACCGACGAGGAATATGCGCAAGAGCTGAAAAAGATACACGACCGCTTCGTGCCTTTCCTCAATATCTGCAAGGAAAACCACACAGCCATCCGCATAGGTGTGAACCACGGCTCGCTGTCCGACCGCATCATGTCGCGCTACGGTGATACGCCGGAAGGCATGGTAGAATCGTGCATGGAGTTCTTGCGCATCTGTGTGGAAGAGCGCTTCGGAGATGTAGTCATCTCCATCAAAGCCTCCAACACGGTGGTGATGGTAAAGACCGTGCGCCTGCTGGCCAACGTGATGGAGCGGGAGAGCATGCACTTCCCGTTGCATCTTGGCGTGACGGAAGCCGGAGACGGAGAAGATGGCCGCATCAAGTCGGCCTTGGGCATCGGTGCCTTGCTGGCAGACGGCTTGGGAGACACCATACGGGTTTCCTTGAGCGAAGCCCCCGAAGCGGAAATCCCCGTAGCACGCAAATTGGCGGACTACATCGTGCAACGTCAAGGCCATCCCTACATTCCCGGAACAGAGGCTTCCGAATTCAACTATTTATCCCCTGCCCGCCGCAAGACGTCAGCCGTGCGCAACATAGGCGGAACAAACCTCCCCGTAGTCATTGCCGCACGCTTGGACGGCAACATGGATTTCAATCCTCAGTTCCTGCCCGACTATGTCTATACGGGACGTGCCCTGCCTGTTCAATGCCCGGCAGGTGTACAATGTATCATTGACGCCGATGCTTGGGAAGGGCAACCCAATAGTTGGCCAGCCTTCAAAGGCGACCAGCTTCCGTTCCTCGGCAGCTGCAACGCGTCTTTGAAATTCCTTTTCATCACCTACATAGGACTGAATGACGAAGCCATTGCCTGCCTGAAGTACCATCCGGAAGTCGTGCTCGTGGCACAAAGCAACCATCCCAACCGCTTAGGCGAACACCGTGCTTTGCTACACCAGATGATGCAGGAAGGCTTAAGAAATCCGGTAGTATTCTTTGAACACTATGCGGAGAATGAGGTGGAGAATCTTCAAATAAAGTCGGCTGCGGACATGGGAGCACTCATCTTCGATGGCTTGTGCGACGGTATCTTCCTATTCAACCAGGCAAGCAATGATGAAATAAACGACAAAGCAGTAGATGCTATCGCTTTCGGCATCCTGCAGGCCGGACGCGTGCGCACCAGTAAGACGGAATACATTTCTTGCCCCGGTTGCGGACGCACACTCTATGATTTGGAAAGTACCATTGCCCGCATTAAAGCTGCCACCGCCCATCTGAAGGGACTCAAAATAGGCATTATGGGATGTATTGTCAACGGCCCTGGCGAAATGGCAGATGCCGACTACGGCTATGTAGGCGCCGGACGGGGTAAAATCAGTCTCTATAAAAAGAAAGAATGTATTGAAAAGAACATCCCCGAAGAAGAGGCCGTAGAGAAACTGATAGAGTTGATAAAGAGAAACGGAGATTATCCCGCCTGACCTTATACCTTATTCCTTATTCCTTCGTCATTCCTTCTTCTGTCTGAACAGCCAACTCATAAACTCAGGGTCATTGAAAGCAGGCGTCCAACTGGCGTGATTCACCCCGGGAAACTCGATATACTCCACATCGGCCCCTGCAGCCTTCAAAGCTTTATAAGCCTGACGCGAACCTTCTGCCGGAACAGTGTTATCGGCATCGCCATGATAAATGCGGAACTTCACGTCCTTCGCCGCGCGAAGCCTTGCCGGATGGACAGTGCCGCAGATGGGGATGGCCGCGGCAAAAACCTCAGGATGGCGTATCGCGATATCGAACGTAGCCATACCTCCCATGGAAAGTCCCATCACATAAACCCGAGTCTTGTCCACTTGGGGCATAGCCAGGCAGGTGTCCAGCAGTTCTTTCAGCGTGCGGAAGATGGGCGTCGGTTCCTCCACCATGGGCATTTCACAGGGCACAAACGACTTGGGGCGGGCGTCGTACGCCCAATAATCTCCCATAGGGCACTGGGGAGCCAGTACGAAGGACGGGTATTTCTCCCTGTTCACCGGATTGAGCCACATCTGCCCGCCGTGCACCAGTTGCTTCTGATTATCGTCTCCCCGCTCGCCCGCACCATGCAGGAAAAGCACCAAGGGATATTTCTCACCCGCTCTTTCGGACTCGGGACGCAGGAAACGATACTTCAACGAGTCTCCCCGCACCGACACATACACACGCTTTTCATACGCTCCATACAACTCCTGTGCAGACATATACACGAAGCTGAATAACAACAATGTTATACAAATTATTTTCTTCATAAATAGAAGTCTTTACAATCTCTTCCCTCTGTAACCCGAGCTCGGGACAAGAAGCAGGTCAACAACTTCACCCGGCGGCCTGTATTTTCAATCAAAGCCCGTTGTTTATCAGACGTTTAATCCTGCCCTGTCAAACACTTGTGTCTGTCACGACAAACACTTGTGTCTTTCAAACAGCAGGAGGGCGCTCGGCGTAAAAGGGCCTCACCTCTTCCGCCTAACCGCTGTAAACCAATGCATTCAAGAACTATCTGCCCGATAGAATGCGCTCCTTCATCTTTGGCAAAAGGAACAGCCCATCCCGAATTCAGGTCTTTGTAGGAAGATCGTTTTTATTAATGATTTCAATCAAGGGTATTCAATACTGTTTGTCAAGCGTATTAAACACGATGCGTCCACGATACGATACACCTACGGTCATAGGCATGTAGTACCGACAGACAAGTACTTAAAACTTCAAGGTAGCCGCCACGGGAGCATGATCGGAAAGGTAGCCGTTGTCCGGTTTGTCGCCGATGGTGCGGTAACGCTCCACCTCTACAGAGCCTTTCACAAAGATGAAGTCTATCAATGTGCGCCTTTCCACCGGGAGGCGTCCGAAGTCATGAAAGCTCCACGTCGGTCCGTACGCCACCTTTGCCGTAATACAAGCGTTCTTCATTCCATCCTCCGTCAGAATCTTGACCGGTTCGGAATCTAACGTTCCGTTAAAGTCGCCGGTGAGGATGACCGGAAGGTCTCCCGCTATCAGCCTTATCTCCCGGAGTATCAGCTTGGCACTTTCGCGGCGTGCCACGCTTCCCACATGGTCGAAGTGTGTGTTGAAGGCAGCCACCTCCCTGCCGCTCACCTTGTCTTTCAACACGGCCCAAGTCACGATGCGTTCGCAAGCCGCATCCCAGCCCTTCTTTCCGATAGAATCTGGCTTTTCGCTCAGTCCGAAGTTGCCGTTCTTCACGAGGTCGAAGCGGTCTGTCTTATAGAAGAGAGAGCAATACTCCCCCTTCTCTTTCCCGTCCGCACGGCCCACGCCGAGGGCGGTGTACTGCGGAAGACGTTCTTTCAGGTCATCGAACTGGTTCTTCATCACCTCTTGCATACCCACGATGTCCGGGGCATAATAAGCAATCATCTGCGCCGCATCATTCTTGCGGTATTTCCAGTTGTTCATACTGTCCGCCGCATGGTCCAGACGGATGTTGAACGACATCACCTCCACCTTAGCTTCCGGTTGCCTGCCGCACGAGGCGACAAGCAACGCGAAAGCAACCAATACACTATTGAAAAACACGTTTTTCATCATAACCAATTTACTCTATACTATAAAATCAATCGAAACTAAATCTTATAAAACCTAATCAGCCTTTCCCAAGTAAGGAGAGGTGAAACCTAAGCTCTTCAAGCCTTTCTGCACATCGGGATGGCTCATGAAGAGCTTCCAAATCAAGCCGGTGCGATAGTTCTCTATCATCAC
>CAUUOT010000046.1:0-7325 GCA_963546815.1 uncultured Bacteroides sp. | reverse complement strand
CTTTTTCCAGGTGCATCGGTTACGGTCGTCGTACCGGTATTGAAAGGCAAACTTTCCTAAGGCGGCCTCGTCCTGATACTTGGGCTGGAGCACAAAGCAGAGGTTGCCGAGGTCGTTGTACACATAATAGGTGTCGTGTGACTCTTTGCCGTTCAGGCGTCGTTCCAGCAGCAGACGTCCCAACTTGTCGGTAAAGGCGTAGCTCGCATTCCCGTCCTCATCCGTGGTTTTCACCACGGAGAGTTGACCGGGGGCGTAGACTCCGGCAGCGGATAACGCATAAGACGAGTTCACGGAGTAGTGGATGCAGTTCAACGGGGTGGAGCTGCCGTTTACGAGATACTCCGTCTTTACCGGGCGACCCGCCTTGTGCCACGCCGCACCGGGGCCGTACTGCTGCACGATGCGCTCCAGTGGAGAGGCTTCGTAGACAGGCTCGCTGTATGGACGGCTGTCGGCATATCCGTTGCTGCCGGTGGTGGCGGACTTCAATGCAGAAGGCTCGACATAATTCGCCGTCACCGGGACAGGTAGCCAACTGTTGCTTTTACGGCCGAGGGCATCGTACTCTTGGAGGGTGGCAAGCATCGTTCCGGTTTGTACCCCGTTTTTTACCGCTTTTTGCACTGTTTGAAACGGGCGTCCTATGCCGTCATAATATGAAATGTCGTTCCAATGAGATGTACCCGCTTCGTTCAGCATGGTGCGGGTATTGATATAATTCTGTGTGGATTCTTGCGCGCACAAAGCAGAGCATCCGCAAGCCAATAATAAGAAAAGAATAAGTTTTTTCATAATCCATCATTTTTAAGTTAGAAAGCTACTTCCAAGGAATTCGGTGAACCTACTTCACAACCTTCGGTTTTTACATTGTCAATACACAAAAACACCGAACTTCCAGCGTAAATATTGAATAATTCTAATGAAACATCTGTCTCTCCTTCGGGTAATGTCAGAACGAAAGTTTTGGTCCCTTTTCCTTTTACACGATATAATTGATTGTTTATATGACATTCAAAACGGGTAGTGGGAGTTGAAGAATCTACTTCGTATTCCATCCTGAATTCTATCGTAGTAGGCTTCTGGCAATTGATGGTCGCTCGGGTTGATGCATCGCCGGTAGACGGAAACGAAGTATAGGATATGTTACTGAACTTTACCTGGAATTCGTTAATCGTAAAGCTACGGCTTTTCGTTACTTCTTCGTGCGTAATCCAATCCTTTACCGTGCACGTCAATGTATACGAACCCGCTTCTTTGAAAGTATAGGTCAATGTGTTGCCGGTAGAGGAGGTCAACCGTTTGCCGTTACTGTCTTTCAGTTCCCATTTGTAATCGTAAACATCACTGCCGCCCGATACATTCATCAAGAACGTTCGCGTTCCTTGCTCGTAAGAGGAAGCACTGTTGCTGAACGATGCCGACAAGGCAGAAGCCGTATGGGTATGATTGTAAACCAATTCCTGTACTTTCTTGCCGTCAACAGAAAGTTCCTGAAGTCTGCCCCATGCGTCATAGCCATAATTGTGCCGCAATCCCCGTAAGTCTTTCATCGACGTCATCCCTACCAACGGGTTGTATTTGTAAGTCGTTATCTGTGCCAGGGGGAAAGCTACAGCCAACCGTTCGGCAAGAATCGTGTCTCTTCCTTTGGGGGCGGGTTCGTCAGCCAATGTATCCAGTGCGGAAGCTCCTGCATGGCGACGAACAGCGTCGAGCGAAGCGTTGACCATACGGATTACCGGATACTGTGAACAATATCCCCACAGAAAAACCTCTGTCGGTTTGCCCCGTTCGGTAAACGAGAGCAGGTTGCGCCGCTTGTCATAGTCATGAAAGGTAACCAGCGTATGGTAGGCCCCGTTGCCATAAGCTTCTTCTACACTGCTGAGGGCATAAAATGTATTCTGAAACAAAGCGTACTTGTTGTGACGGCTTTTGAGGAGTGCGTTCCCCGCATACTGCTTCTCGTAAATGACGGGAGCAACCATAAACCGTCCTGCCATTGCAGCACAGGCCGTTTCTCCCATATTATCCGCCGGATAGCTGTATTCCGTACGATGCGCCACTCCGTCACTGCCGATGGTTCGTACCTCCTTCAACCGCTTGTTGTGGTCACTGTATACATAGTCCGTCCGTCGGGTGAGGCATTGAGAGCCGGAATATTCTTCGACCACTTCGCGGGTCAGTTGATAAGGATAATAATAAAATGCCTGTGAGTTACAGATGCCGTATTCGGGAATTATCAGCATCCGCACTTCGGCTGCATAGACAGCTTGCGCGTCCATATTCCCCTTCACGGTGTAAGTGTAAGTCGTTTTGCGTTTAGGTGTTGGACTCTTCTCGGCATATTCCGTCAAGCTTTGCAGCTTTCCGCGTTTGATGCGTTGGCTGGTATAGGCAAGCATGTATCGTAGCAAGTTCTTCTGGTCGTTTGTTACCGCAGCCTCTTTATAGTAGGCATAGGTACCGCTGCCTAAAGTAGGCAAGTCGGGATGGTCGAGGTATGTGGAATAATCATATACCGTCTTCCCGTTGCCGGTTCCGTATGTCTCTGTTACGCGTGAATAAACGATTTCCGACTCGGAGAAAGAGTTGGCATGTACCACGTTGCTGGCCTCTGATATGAACCAAGCGTTGATGCCGAGACTGATGTGTTCGAAATGCGCAAGGATGGCATACGTCTTTAAGTCGCTGAATACACCGCTGGAAATAGTTTTTTTCGTTTCCGGAGATTCGGTTTCATACGTAAAGGTACGCACCTCTCCCGGCACATTCCTGATTTCCTTGATGCGTAGTCCGCCCACCATTCCCGATACTCTGTCGTTTACGATGTCAGGAGAAGTAAACACTCGGTGCATGCGGGTTCCATATTGGTGGTTCTCAAACGTAAACTCCGTATATCCTCCTGTGGGATAAGTAATTCTTTTCAGCATGGCTTTAGAGGCACAATTAAAATCCGGTTGACGGTGAGAAAAGTCAACTTGATCAGGATTGTATACGTATTTTGAAGTTAGCAGTGAGCGATTATTGTCGTATCCGTTGTAATAACCGCGCAGATCGATCCCCCGCGTTTCGGGTCTGGGGAGATTTTTCTGCTCGGTATAGGTAAAAGAGTATTTCTCTTTCCCGCAGAGGATGTCTGTCAGGAACATCCGATAGGATGTATTGTCATTGGCAACAAAGTAAGAATGATATAGTTTGATGCCTTTCACTAAGGTGCCGTCGTTGTTTGTTACGAGAATATTATCAAGGCGCAAGGTCTTCTTATTCCAGAAATGTTTTCGGGTATCACAGAAGGGGTACTCTTTAGTCATATAATTGAATGTCACAGTACCTGCCGATGAGCAGATCTCTGACAAATAGGCTACTTTGGTGAAGGTGTAACGGCGTTTGAGGGTAGCGCCGCTACCTGACCAAAAATCATCAGGATAATTCATGATTAGATTAGCGCCATCGGCATAATAGCAATTCTTCACAATGTTGTCATCATCCACATATTGAGAGGTTTGACTCTCATAGGTCTTATAGACGAACTCCACCTTTTCACCGTCCGGCGTTTCGATGGAGGTCAGATAGAAAGCATTGATAACTCCGTTGTAAGTATCTTCCATGAGGTCGTCAACTTCTCCTTCTACCAGACGCAGACGTAAGGCAATCTCCAGAGATTCCGGACTGCCGCCGAAGGTGTATTTGGTTCCGTCGTCCGTTGTGATGGAAATACTGCTGTCGACTGTGAATTGCCCCATATGCTGAATGGCAAAGTTTGTCAGGTCAATCCGGTAGTTCCCGTCGCTGACGACTTTAGGTGTGCCGTCATGCGCGATGAAGAACTGCCCCCGGTGTTTGCCGAAGTTGAAAGAGAACATATCGGGTGTAGTCTCAAAATCGATGTCATTAGCAGCCGGAGTCGTGATGTATTTCAGTGTACGAACCGAGTCTTCATTCAGTTTTCGGTTCAATTCCTTGATGGCATACCAATGTCCGTGCACTCCGTAGTTGGGGCGTTCGCCGAAGTTTGTCCATAGCTCGTCGGGAACGCTGTTCACGCTGCGGGTGATGACCCCACCTGCCATCAGAACCCAGTCATGTCCCACCTTCCCCGAGTCTTTGTTGGGGATAAAGCCGGAAGCGTCGTATTGCAGAGTAATGGGAATTTCCAGATTGTGTACATTCAACTGATAGAGCGGGATGCTGATATCGGGAGTTCCCGTATAATAAGATATCGGATAGGCTCCGAATCGGCCCAGAGAGGCTGCTTCGGGTGACATTACCGGTATGCTGACGTCGTAGGTCTGTCCCCAAATCGTTACGGACAGGAACAGAAGGCATAAGAGAGTGATTATTTTTTTCATGTTCGGTAAATTATAAAAGTTATTGAATAAAAAGGGCTGCCCGCTTCGGTCGGAAGTCCGCATGCGTTGCAGGCAGCCCGGGGGGTGTTAGCTCGCCCTTACGGCGTCATCGCCTTTACCCCCAGCGCTCCTGCGATGGCGGTAGCCACGGTGATGATGATTTTCAGAATGGTTTTCAAGGTGTCTTTAGTTATTTTCATGATGTTTGGTGTTTTAGTTCTTCCGCCTGTTTCGCCCAGAGGGCAAGACAGAGGACGAGCCCGGAGGTCGGCGACAGTTCCGGACCTGCGCCTTCCGGCAGGCTGTTCTCTGCTTGCGCCTCAGCAGGAGAGGGGCGAGAAGAAAGTGATTAGTGATTAATGAATGATGTTTTGTTGGTTGTATCGCGCCATCCGCGCCTGAAAAATCAGGAAAACCTCTGTCCCGGACAGTCCTTGGGGTTTATCCCAGAGGATTTCCTCCTCCCCCTTCGCTGCCGCTGCCCGAGCCTCCACCGCCCGGCTTTCCGCTACCTCCCGAAGGCTTTCCGCCCTTTCCGGCGGCTTCTTTGGTGTAGGGCAGGCACTTCACGCCGGTTATCAGTGCGCGGGTGGCCACGGTACGGTCTTGGTTCTTGGTGAACGCGGGGGTGAAGCGCACTTGCAGCAGGGCTTGCGAAGCGTTCACCTTGTCGGCAGTGTCGGCGCCTTTGCCTTTGGAGTGCATCACGATGCTGAAGGTGCCCAGTCCGTCGAGCGACACCGATTCCGAGGCGTGCAGGTGCTTGGTCATCACGGTCAGGATGTTGTCTATCGTATTCTTCACGTCGCCCGTGGTGAGGGACGAATACTCGGATATCTCCTTTGCCAACTGTATGGTAGATATCGTGGCGGTATGCACCACGCGAGGGTGGAAGAGCTTCTTGCCCTCTTTGTTGGCCTTCTTTGATTGAATTGTTTTGTAAAGTACTGGCATAATTCTTTGGTTTTGAATATTAATAGTTTGTATTTTGTGTATTAAGCTTAACCACATTGCAAATATACGAAAGCTGTTTTTATTCGGCGGGCGTTTTTTGCCCTAAGCGTTCCACAAAATGAAACTTTTTTGTGAAGAGCCTACCGGCAGAGGCTCAGCAGATAGCGCCCCGGCTGACGTATCTTTCCGTGACTCTCGCGCAGCACGCCGAAGCCTTTCCACATGGGGTGCCCGATGATGCCGAAGTTGCTTTTGAGCACGATGGCGTACTGCTCTGGCAGCGGTATGCGCAGCTGGCGGAGGTTGAGCAGAAGGCCCTCCAGATTGCGCGGCGTGCCGTCTTCGGGCGGTTGCAGCTGCTCCAGCTTGTGGCGATAAACCTCTTCGGCCGAAGGCTCTTCAGCCTCTGTAGTTCTCCCGTTTTCGGGGGAACTGTCGGGGAGGAGGTTTTCTTTGCTATGCTGTGCTGTGCTGTGCTTTGCTATGCTTTGTGTACATTGTGTCGCTTTTTCGCCGTTTTCGGTCTTTATTGTTTCCGTTTCGGGTATTTTTGCTGCATTTTCGCTCTTTTCTGCCGCATCTTCCCGCACGTTTTCCTCGCCGGCTTCGGACGGAATCAGGTTGTAGCGACTGTCTATCATCGACACGTTGCGGCGTTTGGTGATGAAGAGAAACTGGCGCTGAATGTCGGCCGAGGTGAGGATGCGGTACTCGTTGAAGAGCGTGGCGTCGAAAAGTCCGCACTCTACGGCGTGGCCGATGATGCGCTCCACGTCGGCGGGTTCTTGCCGGTAGAAGCAGTCGGCCAGGTCGTCGTAGAAGAGGCTGTCTGCCTTCACATAATAGCCCTCGCCGGAGTAGATGCTGCACAAAATCTGAAGCAGCACGCCCAGCGCGGCGTCGCCTTCGCGCTTCAGTACGCGGCGCACCAGACGGTCGTGCACAAAGTCGGTGTTCATGGGGAAGTAGTCGAGTCCCCGTTTCTTTATTCTGGACATGGTTTTGAAAGATAAAATAGATGGTCGTGTTTTTGAAAATCGCTAATCGCACTCTTGTTCAAACTCTTCTTCGTGCCGTTTCCTGTTTTTGCGCATGATGCTTTCGCGCACGGTGCAGAGGGCGTTGAGGATGAGCTTCATACGAACCTCGGGCTGCCTGATGTCCGTTATCACCGGGTGGCGCAACGACTTTTCTTGGGTTGCGCACCTGCATATTCGGATTTTGCGGTTCAAGCGGTTGACGGTCTTGCGGCATTCCTTGCAGTAACAGTCGGTCAATTGTTTTTCCCTCTTGTCGTAGAACTCGCTGTAAGGCAGCTCCCGATGGCATTTTTTGCAAAGTTTCAGCGCTTGCGTGGCAGGTTGCCAGAGGCTTGTGTCTGAGCTCTCAGACACAAGTGTCTGTCGGCTTGGAGACTGGCCTTTGTCGGCATAGACACAAGCCCCTGACATGACAGAGGCTTGTCTTTCATCTTTTTCTTCGATACTTTTCATAATGCTTGTTGTTTTGTTTATGGATATAAAACTCTTGATGTTTTTTCTCGTAACAAAGATAGAGTGGTTTCTTTTTAGAAAACAAATAAACTCAAAACTAAATTTTCAGAAAACGGATAAGTGTTTATGGATGAGTAAATAGCACGTTCCGGATAGTTTACATCTGAAAAAATAAGCCGAAAAACCACCCGTTTCTGCTTGTTTTATTTCGGAAAAATCAGAAATAAGCCGTTTTTTGTCTGTTTTGTGCGGAGAATGGATTATCTTTGTGCTGACTATCACTCATAACCGTTGCAGCTATGTTGGAAGATTACAGAAGATTCCCGATAGGGATACAGAATTTTGAGCAGTTGCGCAACAACAATTGCGTGTATGTGGACAAGACGGAACTTATCTACCGACTGACGCATACCGACCAAGTGTATTTCCTCAGCCGTCCGCGACGCTTCGGCAAGAGCCTGCTTGTGTCTACGCTCGAAGCCTACTTCCGGGGGAAGAAAGAGCTCTTCGAGGGACTGGCCAT
>CAUUOT010000045.1:0-7330 GCA_963546815.1 uncultured Bacteroides sp. | reverse complement strand
TGGTTGTGTTTATAATTTGTTGATAATAAAAGTTACTCTAAACAGAGGGATATACGATATTTACGTTACTTTTGCGACATGATGGAGTTAGCTCGACATATAGAAACATTGCTGTTGGATAACGATTGCGTCATTGTTCCAGGATTGGGAGGATTTGTCGCTCATTATATTCCGGCAAGGACGGAAGATAATCTTTTCATTCCGCCTGCTCGCCTAATCGGTTTCAATCCGCTACTGAAGATGAATGACGGGGTATTGGCACAGTCTTACATGTCTGCCTATAACACCAGTTTTGCAGATGCTACGCGGATGATTGAAAAAGAGGTAGATAAAGTCTTTCACGCTCTCCATGAAGAGGGTAGAGTAGATTTGCCCGATGTGGGCGAGTTACTCTTTTCTATTTATGATACCTACGAATTTATTTCGCACGAAGATAAAACCATTGCCCCCAATCTTTATGGTCTGGACAGTTTCGAAATGAAAGAGTTGTCCGCTTTGGAGCGACCCGTAAGGCGGAAAATTGTGCCTTTGTTCGCCGCGGATGCCGAAAGCAAGGGGCGCAGATTTAGATTCGATGTTTCATTCCTGTGGAATGCGGCTGCAATGATTGCTGCCATTGTGGTCTTTTTCTTTCTATCTACCCCGATAAAGAATACGGAGACAGTAGGGGAGGGCTATGCACAGTTGCTTCCCGGAGAGCTATTTGAGAAGATAGAGAAGCAGTCGCTTGCCATCAGGCCGATTGTTGTTTCGCGTACGACGGGTGAAAAGAAGAATGCGATGCTACGACCTGTGCAAGATAAAAACTTGATAGAGAACGCAGCTTCGGCCGATGGACGAGATTCCACCGCTGCCTCTGCTCAGAAGACTGTATCGGAAAGAGTCGACGCCCATCCCTTGCAATCCTATCATATTATTGTAGCAAGCGTAGGAACCGAGGAAGATGCCGAGGCGATGGCCATCCAATTGGTTCGAAAAGGCTTTGCTGAGGCAAAGTCCATTATCGGCGATGGCAGGAAGCGTGTCAGCATCCAGTCCTACAGTACCGAATCGGAAGCTTATCGGGCTTTGAATAAAATTCGTATGGACGAGGCTTATCAGAATGCGTGGGTATTGAAGAAGTAAGGTGCCTACTTCCCTTTTTATTTTTTTCTTTCTCTTTTCAAGCAAAACAGATATTCTTTTCTGAAAAAACAGTTATTCTTTTCAGCCAAAACAGAGATTCTTTTCAAGCGAAACAGATATTCTTTTCAGCAAAAATAAGGGCGCTGTAGTCCGAGGATTACGGCGCCCTTATCTGTTTTTTTTTGTTTATTGATGGTTGGGTGGGGTAGTTTCTACAATGTTATTTTTAGGATTTTTGCACCGTATCCTTCTATACGAACTTCGGTTGCTTTGTACGGGAGCAGGTTGATCTCTTCTTTTTCCCCACTGAGCAGGTCAGTGGATTCGTACCGGTCGATTTGCGGTATTTGAAGGAAGTCGAAAGCGTGCGAAGGAATGTTGATGGCGAGGTGGGCGGAGAGTCGGTCGAAGTTGACGACGACAAGCAGCAGTTCCCTTTGGAACTTGCGCAGGAAGGCGTATTGCCTGTGTTCGTTGAATCGCCATCCGTTGATGTTGGCATACATCAGGTCGAAAAAGGTTCCGTGTGAGATGGCTTTTTCTTGGTTGCAGAGCGTCAGTATCCGTTGGTACAAAGCTTGCAGGTCTTTTTGTTCGTCGGTCAGCATCTTGCCGTCGAACTTTCCGCCATTACGCCAGCGGCGAATGCTGTCCACACTCCAATAATCGAAGATGGTGGTACGCCCGTCTCTGCCGCTGAATCCTTCGGTGTCCATGCCTTGTTCGCCAAGTTCCTGTCCGTAATAAATCATCATCGGGTTGGTGTTCATACATGCCGAGACGATGAGTGCGGGGATGGCTTTATAGGGATTTCCGGCAAAGAAGTTGGATGCGATGCGCTGTTCGTCGTGATTTTCGAGGAAGTTGAGCATGCGCGTCTCGATGCTTCCTAAGCTTTGCCATGCACGGGTGATAGCGGTTGCCGATTCAGCTTCGCAGGTCACAGCTTTCAGCGTATCGTACAGTCCCACCTTGTCGTAGAGGTAATCGAACCTCCCGCGGAAGAGGTAGTTCTTGTACTCTTCGGGATGATAGACCTCGGCTATGAAGAGAAGAGAGGGATGCATTGCCTTGACTTGCGGAATGGCCCATTCCCAGAAGTCTACGGGAACCATCTCCACCATGTCACAGCGAAAGCCGTCGATTCCTTTAGCCGCCCAAAACAACATGATATCCAGCATCTTATTCCATGTGTCGGGAACGGGATGGAAGTGACAAGTCCCACCGTTTTGATAATCCACTCCATAATTCAGCTTGACGGTCTCGTACCAGTCGCTGATGTCGGGACAGGCATCGAAGCGATTGTTGCCGGTGGCCTTTGCGGGGAACTCCTTATAGGGCTCGTCGGCGGTACCTTTCATGTCGAACCGTCCGTTCAACGGGGTTTGCGGGATGTAATAGAAGTTGTTGTATGGGCTGAATGCACAGTTTGTATCGTCGTTCGCACCCAGTTGTGAAGTTCCGTCCGGTTGTGCATCCGAGAAATATTGGCGGGCTACGTGGTTAGGGATAAAGTCAATGATGACTTTCAGCCCGCTACGGTGAGTGCGTCGTACCAGATTCTCAAATTCTTTCATGCGTCCCGGTACGTCGACGGCAAGGTCGGGGGCGATGTCGTAGTAGTCTTTGATGGCATAGGGCGATCCAGCCTTTCCCTTCACTACGGCGGGATGGTCGGGACGAATGTGATATTGGCTGTAATCGGTCTGTGTGGCATGCTCAATAAGACCGGTGTACCAGATGTGGGTGATACCCAGTTTCTTCAACTCTCCCAAAGCCTTCGCGGTAAAGTCCGCCATCTTGCCGCATCCGTTCTCGTTGATGTTGCCGTTGCGGATGCAGTGGTTATTGTCGTTACCGAACAGACGGGGGAGTACTTGGTAAATAATCGGTTTGTTTTCCTCGTTCATCTTTTGTTCCTTTTCTCTATGAGGTTATGGTTTTTCTTTCCAGATACGGCCTTTGTCTACGAGCAGGTGTTCCAGCACATCGTTGGCGGTATGATACCCTTGCATGAAAATTTCTTCCGCCTTCTCCAGTTCGGTGTTATTGTATCCATAGAGGTTGTAGGGCTCTATCAGGAGGTCGGCCTTTTCGCGTTCGGGGAAAGTGTTGGAGCGGAACATGAAGTTGTAAGAACGCAATGCGATGCTGACGATATTTTGCTTGTATTCCGTAGCCATCAGCGGGCTGACGTTGACGGCCACCACCTTCTCGCATATACGGCGCAGGGTGCTGACGGGCAAGTTCATCAGCACGCCGCCGTCCACATAATGCGTCCCCTCTATCTGTACCGGAGCAAACAATACCGGCATGCAGCACGAAGCGGCTACCCGTTCGGCGATATCACCTTTATGGAAGTGCACCGGGCGCCCATGGTCCAAATCGGTAGCGGTCACGATTAGGGGGATGGGCAACTCTTCCAATCTTCGGGCCTTAAGATTGGTCTTCAGGAAGTCAATGAGTTCGCCCAACTCAAACAAGCCGACTTTGGGTATCACCAGTTTGGTCAGGTCTTGAAACTTATGTCCCGAAAAGAACTCGAGCACCTTGTGCGGTTCGTTGCCGTCGGCATAGAATGCGCCTGCCAAGGCACCCGCACTTACTCCGGAGAGTATATCGGGGGCGATGTCATGTTCCAACAAAGATTGTATCACGCCCAGATGGGCAAACCCTTTGATGAACCCTCCGCTTAGGGCGAATCCTACCGGATACTTTTGAGTGAACCAACTGTTTGTGGTTGCTTCCATGATGTGAATCGGTTAGATTGTTCGGCACGAAATTAAGGGTTTTCTCCCATTCTTTCCGTCTTTGCCGCAACTAAAAACCTATCAGGATGAACAATATTCAGAAAGATACCGAGCATTCTGAGAAAAGATATTGGAGATACGGATGCCTTTTCCCCGCCTGCTTCCCACTCACCTCACTCTTAGCCTGTCACCAACTTCCGGCACGTAGTCCGGTTCTTTACGGTTCATTTTATAGAGGCTTTTCAGACGAATACCGTATTTCTGGGAAATGGAGTGCATGGAATCTCCGTCTTTTACTATATATAATGTATAGCCCTTGGGGGCTTTGCTCTTCTTTCCTTTCAGATAGATGACGTCGCCGTCTTCCAACGTGTACTCGCGATGCAGGTCGTTGTACTTCACCAACTTCTTCCAACCGATGCCGAACTCCTTGCCCAGCAGGCGGAAGGTGTCGCCGTTACGTGCCACCACGTAAGCGATGCCGTTGGCGATATATACCTCATGCGGGTGGGCCAGCCAAGGCTGTCTCTTCAGTTCCTCCTCCTCTTTGCGGATTTCGCGCTTGCTCGTGCCGCGGGCGTCGTATTGATAGAGCTCATAATCCTCGATAATCGTAATCAGCCGGTTGGCATACGAGGGGTCGGTGGCGTACCCCGCCTTTTTCAGTCCGCGCGCCCAGCCTTTATAGTCCGTTACGTTCAGATTGAAAAGGAAGGCATAACGCGCGCCTTGCTTCAGGAAGAGAGAATGGTCGTTGTATGAATCCCCCGGTTCACGATAGGCACGGAAGCACTCGCCGAGCGCATCGTCGTCGTGATAGACCTTGCGGCCCGTCCAGTTGGCATGGCACTTGATGCCGAAGTGGTTATTGCTCTTGCGTGCCAGTTCGCTGTATCCGGCGCCGCTCTCCAGCAGCCCTTGCGCCAGCGTGATGCTGGCAGGTATCTTGTGCCTCTTCATCTGTTCCACGGCAAGGGGGGCATATTGCCGGATGTATTCGTTGTAACGAGTATTTCTGTACTGAGCATGCGTTTCCGCAACGAGGACGAATAAGAGGGAAGCTGCAAGCACAGCCGGTCTGGGGACGTATTTCATGTTTCAACTGTTGGGTTCGATACAAAAGTCCGTAAAAGAATTGAAATAATCGATCTCTTTCCTACCTTTGTAACATTAATTACAATATCAATCCCCTTCTGATGAAAGAACTGAATATACAAATCGCCCTGAAGATATATGAGTACGAAGAACTGGACACCGCGGACCGCGAGCTGGTAGATGCCGCACGCAAGGCGACAAGGCGCAGCTATGTTCCCTATTCCCACTTCTCGGTGGGTGCGGCTGCAAGGTTGGCTGACGGAACTGTCGTCACCGGAACGAATCAAGAGAACGCCGCTTACCCTTCGGGCACCTGCGCCGAACGCACCACGCTGTTCTACGCCAATTCGCAATTTCCCGACCAAGCCGTAGAGACACTCGCCGTTGCCGCACGCAATGAGCGGGGCGAATACCTCGAAGCTCCCATTTCTCCCTGCGGCGCTTGCCGGCAAGTGATGCTCGAAACGGAGAAGCGCTTCAATCACCCCATGCGCATACTGCTGTACGGCACCCGCGGCATCTATGAACTGAAGGGGGTAAGCGACCTGCTGCCTCTGTCGTTTGAAGCCTCGGCCATGAAGTAAATCTCTCATTCCATACCGAAAGTTTGCCGCCTCTCGGGAGGAGAGTGTCATTCCTCTCATCGGCGCAGCTTTTTCACACTGAACATACCTATATAAATCAAATAGACAATGAAAAGAACTTATGTGTTTGCTGTTGCCTTGCTGGCAACCTTTATCTCAACCGGCGCCCTGCGCGCGCAAAACGTGCAACTTCACTACGACTTCGGACACCTGACCTCCTCTTCGCTCGAGGCACGTCCGGCCATAACCACTACGGTGGAAATGTTTCGTCCCGACAAGTGGGGCAGTACTTTCTTCTTTGTAGATATGGATTATAAAAGTTCCGGCGTCCAATCGGCCTACTGGGAGATTGCGCGCGATTTGCGCTTCTGGAATACTCCCATTGCCCTTCATCTGGAGTACAATGGCGGGTTAAACAATCAGACTTCGTACAACGATGCCTACCTTGTGGGTGCCAGCTACTCTTACAATGCGCCCGACTTCTCCTACGGATTGGGTGTCGCTCCATGTACAAATACCTTGCCCGCCAAGACCGTCCGCACTCTTTCCAGTTGACCGGCACTTGGTACTGGCACTTTGCCAAGGGGCTGTTTACGTTCGACGGTTTCGCCGATGTCTGGGGAGACCGCAACTTTGCAGGCAACAACATGCTGGTATTCATTTCCGAGCCGCAACTGTGGTTCAACCTGAATAAGCTCCATCGTGTGCCGGACGACTTCAACCTGAGCATCGGTTCCGAAGTCGAGCTGAACTACAACTTCCCCATCCATAACAAAACGTTCTACGCCATCCCCACCTTGGCCGTTAAGTGGAGTTTCTAACCCTATAAATCTTGCATATCGACAATGAAAGCATATAAACTGCTCGAAGTATTCGGATTTTCTCCTCAAAAGCACAAGTTGAAAACCGAGTTCATGGCTGGTGTAACCACCTTCTTGACCATGAGTTACATTCTTGCCGTAAACCCGGACATCCTCAGCGTGGCCGGAATGGATAAAGGAGCCGTGTTTACCGCAACGGCGCTGGCTTCGGCCATCGGCACCGTCTTGATTGCCTTTTGGGCGAAACTCCCCTTTGCCCAAGCTCCCAGCATGGGCATCAACGCCTTCTTCGCCTTCACGCTGGTAAAGGGGATGGGGTACAGTTGGGAGGCGGCATTGGCTGCCGTATTCGTCGAAGGCCTTATTTTCATACTGCTTACGGCCTTCAACATCCGCGAACAAATAGTACGCTGCATACCCAAGAACCTGCGTTTCGCCATCTCGGCGGGGATAGGCATGTTCATCGCCTTCATCGGACTTAAGAATGCGGGCATCATCGTTGCCAACGAGGCTACGTTCGTCGCTTTAGGAAGGTTCGACGCATCCGCCATATTGGCTTGTGCGGGCATTGTCATCAGTGCCGTATTGATTGTCTTGAAGGTTCGTGGCGCCTTGTTCTACGGCATTGTCATCTGTACCATTCTGGGCATTCCGTTGGGAGTGACCGCTATCCCTCAAGATTTTGTACCCGTGTCGTCGCCTCAATCTCTAAGTTCCACGTTCCTCAAGTTCGATTTCGGCGCATTGCTCAATATGGACATGGCTCTAACTGTCTTCGCTTTGGTGTTTATGGATATCTTCAACACCATAGGCACATTGATTGGAGCAGCTGCCAACACGGAAATGATGGACGAGAAAGGCAACGTGAAGAATATCAAGGCAGCGATGATGGCCGATGCTGTGGCGACCTCGGCGGGAGCGGTGCTGGGTACATCTACGGTGACGACCTTCGTAG
>CAUUOT010000044.1:0-7470 GCA_963546815.1 uncultured Bacteroides sp. | reverse complement strand
ATCGAACCGGGGACACAAGGATTTTCAGTCCTTTGCTCTACCAACTGAGCTATGACACCTTTGTGGTTTGCGGCGGCAAAGATAGATAGTTTTTTTTATACCACAAGGATTTGAGGAGGGAATTTTATACTGCGCTTCTGGAGGACTGTGTACAGGAAGAAGGCGTCCTTTACCCCGGCGGGCAAGTTTCTTCTGTTCAGCTTTATCCGCGTGCGTACAATTTATTTATCTTTGCCCGAAAAGCGAAAGACCATGAAAATAGAGTTGGGTAAGTTCAATAAGCTGGAAGTAGTGAAGGAAGTCGATTTCGGCATGTATCTGGATGGCGGGGAAGAGGGAGAAATCCTGTTGCCCTCGCGTTATGTGCCCGAAGGCTGCAAGGTGGGAGACGAGCTGGATGTCTTCATCTACCTCGACAATGAAGAACGCTTGGTGGCCACCACGCTGACGCCTCTGGCACAGGTGGGGCAGTTTGCCTGTCTGGAGGTGGCGTGGGTGAACCAATATGGTGCTTTCCTTGACTGGGGACTGATGAAAGACCTCTTCGTGCCCTTTCGGGAACAGAAGATGAAGATGCAGGTAGGGAAGAACTACGTGGTGCATGTCCACTTGGACGACGAGAGCTATCGCATCGTCGCCTCGGCAAAGGTAGACCGCTATCTCTCTAAAGAGCTGCCGCCCTATCGCCCGGGACAGGAAGTGGACATACTGATTTGGCAGAAGACCGATTTGGGCTTCAAGGCCATTATCGAGAACCTGTACGGCGGGCTGCTGTACGAAAGCGAGGTCTTCCGACCCTTGCGTACGGGCATGACCTTGAAGGCATACGTCAAGCAGGTCCGCGCAGACGGCAAGATAGACCTGATGCTGCAAAAGCCGGGAGTCGGCAAGATAGACGACTTTGCGGCGACCCTCCTGAAATATATCCGCGAACAAGGCGGAAGCACACCGTTGAACGACAAGAGTCCGGCAGAAGAAATCTATGCCGTTTTCGGCGTCAGTAAGAAGACTTTCAAGAAAGCGGTGGGAGACTTGTACAAGAAACATCTGGTGGTGCTGGAGGAAAATGGAATCAGAATGAAAGAGCAATAACACACAATGACGACATTTTCATTCTTTCCCTTTCAGAGAGAGCTTTCGCGGGTTGCCCCTCTTCGAAAGAAGTTCTATTCGATAGGATTTCCCTTGTAGAAGTCCAGAATCTTGGTGCGGAACAGATAGTCGTATTTGGCTTGAAGTTCGTCCGATTGAGCTTTCATCAGGTTCTGCTTCGCCTCGTTGTATTCCACGGCATTCGCCTTTCCGTTTTCGTACTTCTCGCTCATCAGCCTGAACGACTCTTCTCCGGCAACGGTAGCGGCGTGGCTGCTGACATACTTGCTCTCTGCCGCCACTGCATTGTACCATGCCTGCTGTATTTCCTTGTAGAGCATTTTCTTGGCATTGGCTAACTGCAAGGCATAGTTTTCGTGCTGCAAGCGTGCCGTGCGTACTTGATTGCGAGTGGCCAGACGATTGAAGAGGGGGATGTTGAGGCTGAATCCTACGTATTTATTGAAGTTATCGTTCATCTGTTGGTGAAATGTACGGTGGATGGTGGAGTAATAGTTTGTGCCGAGACTTCCGTTCAGGCTCAGCTGCGGGTAATAATTGCTTTGGGCGATGCGGATGCTGTGCTTGCTCCCTTCCAGACGGAACCGTGCCGCTTGAATGGCAGCCTTGTTCATCGTGGCGGTCTGGAAAATCTCGTCCGGAGGAGTCAGCGGAGCCGAAGCCGGGTCGACGACGGCCGGAGATTCCAGCTCGAACCCTTCCGGCGTTTCCAGTTCGATAAGTTGACTGAGGTCGAGCAGAGCCAGCTTGCGGTTGTTGTCGGTCTGCACCGCATTCATTTCATCCTGTGCCACACGCGCTTTAGCTTCTGCCAGTTCGGCGGGAGAGGCCTTGCCTACTTCCGTCAGACGGCTGATGCGGGCACATTGTGCTTGGCTCAATCGGGTTTGTCCCAAGGCTATCCGATGAAGCTCCTCGTTGAACAGCACTTGCAGATAGGCCGAGGCGATATGGACGGAGAGGTCCTCCTTCGCCTTGTTCAGGTCGGCAATGGCAGCCTTGAGGTTGAGCTTTGCCAATGCATACCGGTTGGGAATCTCCAGACCGGTAAAGAGGGGGATGCTGGTATTGAGTGACATGCTCGTGCTGTGGCTGCTGGTGTTGACATACACAGTGGAATAATCCCCTGTATTTTCATTCTTGACGGCCGTCTGCGTACGCCCCCAGTTCCAGCTCTGGCCGGCGCTGGCGTTTAGATTCGGCAGGCGTGCCCATTTGGCGGTATTTGCCTCCACGGAGCTTTGTTCAGCCGCATTGGCCGCCCGGCGAATATCGATGTTGTGATCCACGGCGTAGTCAATGCACCGGCGCAAGGACCAGCGTTCCTGCGACTGTGCCGAGATGCAGCCCAGTGCTGCAAGGCATAAGAATATCTTTCTGTTCATACTGATCGGTTTTTTTAGCTTGTTCGGTTTAATGCTCTTTCTTTTCCGTTCCGCGAATCTTGTCTTTGGCGGTAATTCCACTCTTGACGGCAATCTTGATGCCGTCGCTCATGCCCACTTGGAGGCGGCGTTCGAACTTCTGTTTCGGTATGCTGTCCGTCATGACGTAAACAAAGGCGCTGTCTCCGCTGAACTCCACGGTACCTTCCGGCAAGGCCAACGTCTGCCGCGCGCGCTCCAGAACAATTTCCGCATTGGCGGAATAGCCGGAACGGATGCGCACGCTGTCCGGGGCCGAAATGGCTGCCTTGATTTCAAACTGATTGGCGCCGTTCTGTTCCACGCCTTTCGGAGAGATGTATTCCAGTACGGCGTTGAACGAAAGGTTCTGCAGAGCTCCGATGGTCAGCTTTACCGGCATGCCTTCGTGTATGCTCCCGACCTCTGTTTCGTCGATGTTCCCGCGGAAGATAAGATCATTCATGTTGGCCACGGAGGCGATGGTAGTTCCATCGTTGAACGTGTTGCTCATGATGACGGAGTTGCCCACCTTGATGGGTACGTCCAGAATAAGCCCGTCTATCGTGGAACGGATGAGCGTACTGCTGAACGAAGCGCTGTTCTGGGTGATGCCCTCTTTCACGATTTCCAGATTATCTTTGGCGGTCTGCAGCTCTTCGCGTGCCTGCTTTACTGCTACCTCGGCCTTTTCGTACTCTTCTGCGCTGATCAGTTTGTCCTTATGGAGCTTCTGCGTACGTGCAAAATCCGTTTCAGCCTGCGCCGCTTGGATGCCTGCCAGACGTACGCGGCTCTCGGCCGAGTTCAGTGTTCCCAGTTCGGGAATGACTTTTACTTTGGCGATGACTTCGCCTTTCCGGATGTGCTGCCCTGCCTCCTTATATACTTCGGACACGATGCCCGAAATCTGCGGTTTGATAAGCACCTCGTCTCTCGGCTCCACCTTACCGGTGGCCACGGTTGTTTTTTCGAGGTCTGTTGTTTCAGGGACTACCGTTTCGTATACCGTCACTTGAGGTTGCGACTTCCGATACAGGAACACGAACGTCCAGATAAACAGGATGGCGACTGCCGCCAGCAATGCAATTTTCAGATACTTTTTCGTTTTCATTATGATGATGTTTTTATTGTTTTTTCTTTCCATTTTCTTTCATTTCCCGCAGCTTTATTCATCCCTTATCGCATCGATGGGCTTAACCGCCATGGCCCTGTATGCCGGGGCCAATCCCGCCAATACCCCCAATGCGATGAGCAAGAGGCAGGTTCCGATGGCCAGTCCGAACGAGACTTGAAAATGAATTTTGACGACCCCCGGGTCGTTACTGGCCTTTTCCAGAATCTGCAGCACGAATACGGCAAAGGAGATGCCTGCCATCCCCGCTACGGTGGTCAGTACCATGCTTTCCGACAAGATTTGCTGCAGGATGTCTTTCGGGCGTGCACCGATGGCCCGCCGAATGCCTATCTCCGTGGTACGTTCTTTTACGGTGACCATCATGATGTTCGACACGCCGATGGCGCCGGCAAAGAGTGTGCCCAGTCCTACCATCCAGATCAGGAAGCGTACACCCGTCATCAGGTTGTCCATCATGGAGAACATGGCTTCCGCATTCAGCAACATGATGGCTTGGCTGTCATCGGGAGAGATGTAGTGGGCTTCCTTGATCCTGCGCTCCACTTCGGCTTCCGCCTCTTTTACTTTCCGGCCCGGCTTCATGATGAAACAGATCACGTCCAGATTGTTTCCGATGTTGTAAGTTTGCTGCATGGTAGTGAAGGGCAGCACAACGGCTTCGGAGGCTTGTCCCTGTATGTTGATGTTGCCTTCGGAAGCGCACATCCCGATGATGCGGTAGTAGATACCGTTCACCCGGATATACTTGCCACAAGGGTCTTCGTGCGGTTTGAAAAGGCTCTCATACACACGTTTGCCGATGACGCAGACCTTGCGAGCCTCTTGGATGTCGACATCGTTGATGAAACGTCCGTAAGTCATTTCCTGATGCTCTATCTGTCCGTAGTCGGGATATAGCCCCTTTACGCTACATTCATATTTCTTCTCGCCATAGGTGGCGGTCTGTCCCCAAAGGGCGAGTGAAGGAGTGGCGAGGGCGATGCCGTCCACGTTGCGCACACGGTCTACGTCTTCCAGTTCCAAGTTCCACCAGCGGCCTTTTCGGAAACCTTTGTAGGCCTCGCTCGTCTTTTGTGCCGTCACAAAGCCGGAATTGGTGGCGAACCCTTCGAACTCGGATTGCAGTTTTTCCTGCATGCCCCGTCCACCGCCGATGAGCGCCACCAGCATGAATATGCCCCAGAATACGCCGAATGCCGTCAGGATGCTCCTTGTCTTGTTTCTTGTTATCGTGATGAGAATCTCCTCGCAGGTGTCTATATCTATCTTCATATCCGTTCTGAATATCTAAGTTTCAACGTCCTTGTTCAGTCTGCTCTAAGCGCTTCGATCGGTCTTATTTTCACAGCCTTCCGAGCCGGGAAGAAGCCCGCCAGCGTCCCCGCTACGATAAGCGTCAGCGTGGCTTGGACAGCGATGCCCATGTCCACCGTCGGGTCTTCGAACATGGTCTGCTGGAACATGCCCGCATCCATCGTCTGGCTGCCGAAAGCCGTGTTCATCCATTCCGTCGCTCCGATGCCCGCCACCATGCCTATGTACCCGAAAAGGGTGGTGATGGTGATGCTTTCTATGATAATCAGCCAGAGGATGGAGAGCGGCTTTGCACCCAGGGCCTTGCGGATACCGAACTCCCGGGTGCGCTCTTTGACGGTAATCAGCATGATGTTGGATACCCCGACGATGCCGCTCAACAGGGTGAAGATGCCGATGACCCAGATGGCAGTATGGAGAATGCCCATGGCATGTTGAGCTTGCAGGTAGTTCGTGAAGCGGTTCCATATCCAGAGGGCGCTCTCGTCCGTCGGGTCGAAGCGGTGGTTGGCGGCGATGACCTTGCGGTATGCTTGCTCGAAAGCCTCGTTGCTTTGTACGCTGGACAGGTTTTTGGTGGTAAAGAGGATGTTGTTCAGTTTGTCTCCTTTGTTATAGATGGTCTGCAGGGTAGAGAAGGGGATGTACGCCTCTCGGGCGTCGCGGTCTCCCAAATCGTTGTAGATGCCCACCACCCGGTAAACCACTCCGTTGGCATTGACAAACTGTCCGAGGGGCGTGGCGTGCGTTTTGCCGAAAAGAATCTCCGCCGACTTCTTGTGCAGGACGATGACTTTCCGCCGTTCTTTCAGGTCGTGGGAGTTGATGAAACGTCCTTCGGCGATTTTCACCGGCTCCACTTCGGTATAGTTGGGATGCACCCCTGTCAGGGAGATGTTGACGTATTCCTGCCCGAAGCTGACGTTCACGTTGCTTTGATAAATGGTTGCGCCTGCGCTGATGACGTTTTCGGTGAATTGTGTCTCGGTGTCCTCCAGGTCTTTGTTGTCCAGTCGCACGTAGCGCCCCTCTTTCAAGCCGTCGTATGACTTGGTGGTCCAGCCCGGAAAGATACGGATGGAGTTCAGCGCGCGTTCCGAGGCATTTTGTTCAAAGGCATGGATGATGCCGTTGCCCGCTCCCAGCAGCACGATGAGCATGAAGATGCCCCATGCCACGGCAAAGCCGGTGAGGGCGGTGCGCAGCTTGTTGCGCTTGATGGTGCCGTATATTTCTTGCCAAAGGTCTATCATATACTCGTCGTTGTTATTTCATGAGTCCCTCTTTCCCGAAGGGCGAAGCGTCATGGTTGGTATTCTCTTCGATGCTGCCTATGATGCCGTCTTTGATGTGGATGATTTTGTCCGTCTGGTTAGACACGCCGCTCTCGTGGGTCACCACGACGATGGTCATGCCCGTCCGGTGCAAGTCCTTCAAAATCTGCATCACCTCCACGGAGGTCTTGCTGTCCAGCGCGCCGGTGGGCTCGTCGGCCAAGATAATCTGCGGCCGGGTGATGAGGGCACGGGCAATGGCCACTCGCTGCTTCTGTCCGCCGGACATTTCGTTGGGCAGGTGGTGCGCCCACTCTTTCAGTCCCAGACGATCTAGATACTCCATGGCCAGCGCGTTGCGTTTGCGTCGGCTCACTCCCTGGTAGAAGAGCGGGAGCGCCACGTTCTCCACGGCGTTCTTGAAAGAAATCAAGTTGAATGACTGGAAGATGAAACCTATCATACGGTTTCTGTACTCGGCAGCCTTCGTCTCGCTGAGGTTCTTGATGAGCGTGCCGTTCAGGTAATACGTTCCAGTATCGTAGTTGTCCAGAATGCCCAGGATGTTCAGCAGCGTGGATTTTCCCGAGCCTGAGGCTCCCATGATGGAGACGAACTCTCCCTTGGCGATGTCGAGGTCGATGCCTTTGAGCACGTGCAACGGTGCTCCGTTGTGATAGGTCTTGTTGATGTCTTTTAGTTGTATCACGTTTCTTTTTTATTGATTGCGCTTGCCTGTTCGGCTGTTTTCATCATTAGACGCCGAGGGGACGCTAAAAGTTGCAGAATCAGCCCTATTTTTATGAAAAAAGATTTTGTTGTATCGTTTTTCTTTGTGTTATTTGTAGCCATAAACCTTATAATTAACCCTTTTAATAAAAGAAAGATCATGATATCAAACATGGAAAAGCCTTATGTGGTAGGTATCGACATAGGCGGTACAAATACGGTCTTCGGACTGGTGGACGCTCGCGGAACCATCATCGCCAGCGGCTCTATCAAGACCGGAGCTTACGAAAAGGTGGAAGAGTATGTAGACCAGGTATGCAAGGCCCTGCTCCTGCTGATTGCCGACAACGGCGGCGTGGAGAAGATAAAAGGTATCGGCGTAGGCGCGCCCAACGGCAACTATTACAGCGGAACCAACGAGATTGCCCCCAACCTCCCGTGGAAAGGCGTCATCCCGCTCGCTTCCATGTTCGAAGAACTGCTGGGCATTCACACCGCG
>CAUUOT010000043.1:0-7493 GCA_963546815.1 uncultured Bacteroides sp. | reverse complement strand
GCTTCGGGCCTGATGCTGTGCCGTTCCATTTTCTATCCGCTGGCATCCATGCTGGTGCGTTCTACTTCTTTTTTGAATAAACATGTTGTCCGCAGAAATCATAACATATCAGTCGATGAGCTGTCCCAAGCATTGGAGCTGACGGACAAGGCGGAACTTTCAGAGGAAAATAATATTTTAGAAGGGATTATTCGTTTCGGAGGCGAGACGGCCAAGGAGGTTATGACCTCACGCCTCGATGTGGTTGATTTGGACATCCGTACTCCTTTCAAGGAGGTGCTGAAGTGTATTGTGGAGAATGCTTATTCCCGTATTCCAATTTATGCGGATACGCGAGACAATATCAAGGGAGTGCTTTATATCAAGGATTTGCTTCCGCATCTGAATAAGGGTGACAATTTCCGTTGGCAGTCACTTATTCGCCCAGCTTATTTTGTCCCAGAGACGAAAATGATTGACGACTTGTTGCGTGACTTTCAGGCAAACAAGATACATATAGCCATCGTTGTGGATGAATTTGGCGGAACATCAGGCATCGTAACCATGGAGGACATCATCGAGGAGATAGTGGGCGAGATTCACGATGAGTACGACGACGAAGAGCGCACATATGCCGTATTGAACGACCATACGTGGGTGTTCGAAGCGAAAACGCTATTGACGGACTTCTACAAAATTATCCGGCTGGACGAAGGAACCTTTGACAACGTAGCGGGAGATGCCGATACGCTTGCCGGACTGCTGCTGGAGCTGAAAGGCGAGTTTCCCGCCCTACACGAGCAGGTGGTCTATGACCGTTACACCTTCGAGGTGCTGGAGATGGATAGCCGTCGCATCCTGAAGGTGAAGTTCACGATAAATGCTCCGACAGAGAAATCCGCGGAGGATGCCTGATTATCTCTAACCCATCATTTTTGACGCACAATGCCTCTCTTTTTGAAAGATAGCGTTTCCTCTTGCCAATGGGGAGTTTGGAAAACGGATGAGAGTTCGGAAGAATTGTTGTCCATGCTTCCTCGTAAAGAGGCTATTTGGCAAGAGGCACAGCGTTTTGGAACCGAACATCGCCGCCGTGAGTGGCTTGCCGTGCGTGTATTATTGCGCACCTTATCGGGCGAAAACAAGCAGATTGCCTATCACCCCGAAGGGAAGCCTTACTTGACGGACGCTTCGGCCGCTCTCAGCATTTCACATACCAAGGGATATGTTGCGCTTGTTTTAGGGCCGCGAGTCAGGGAGATAGGCATTGACATCGAGCAGTATGCCGAAAAGGTCAAGAGGGTAGCCCGTAAGTTTATGCGTGAAGACGAGAAGCTTTCCGTGTTTCGGGGTACCGACCTCTGGTCGTTGCTACTGCATTGGTCGGCCAAAGAAACCGTATTTAAGTGCCTGAATGCCTCGGAAGTGGATTTCCGCCACCACATACGCATTCTTCCATTCTCCGTCGAACCGGAAGGCGTGTTCTTCGCCGAGGAGTATCGCACGCCGGAAAGGCGTCGACTTGCCATCCGCTATCTTTTATGTAACGATTTTGTGTTAACGATGAGTCTATAGCTCGTCAGAGACCATTTATCTCGTATTCTCAAAACAGTCGACTGAAACCTTTATTATTTTAATAAGTACGCAAAGAGCTTGCACAGCTATTTTGAAGTTATAAGCAGCAGCTGTCAGCAGCATGTTTATAGCATCCCCCAGCCTGCCCTTTATGAAAGTTGCGCCCTAAACGATGATCTGCTTTAGATATAGAAATATCCATTCGAGGAGATTTTCAGAAGCCGATGTCGTCCGTTTTTCGTGCATTACAACCTCTTTTTCAGAACGGAGGAAGACGGCGATAAAAAACAGTCCCAGACCTGCAAGAGCGAATAAATACGACTATATTTGCGTCTCTGTACAGACATGCAAATCAACCAATCGATTATGAATAAAGGCCTTCGTTACGCCATGCTCGCCTTTGTCGCCCTTCTGTGGGCGTCGTGCTCTTCTACCAAATACGTGCCCGAGGGAGCCTATCTGCTGGACGAGGTGCGCATACGCACCGACAACGCCGAGGTGAAGCCCTCAAACCTGTCCGTATACCTTCGGCAGAGCCCCAACTCCAAATGGTTCAACCTGATAAAGACGCAGCTCTACATCTACAACTGGTCGGGACGCGACTCTACAAGCGGCATCAACCGTGCCCTGCGAAGGCTGGGAGACGCCCCCGTCATTTACAGCCGGGAAGAAACCGACCGCACCGCCATGGAGCTTGTGAAAGCCGTGCAAAACATGGGATACATGGGGGCTAAGGTGGACATTGTGCGACAAGCCAAGAGGAAGAAGATGAAACTGCTATACCAAGTGTACACCGGCAAACCTTACAGGGTGGGCAGCATAAAATACGACATCCCGGACGAGAGGATAAGGCAATACGTCCTGCAAGACTCCGCGTCGACACTTTTGTACGAGGGCATGCGCTTCGACATCAATGTGCTGGACGCCGAACGCCGACGCATCACCGACCACCTCTTGCAGAACGGGTACTACCGGTTCAATAAGGAATACATCTCGTACACCGCAGATACGGCGCAGAACTCCTACCGGGTAGACCTGACCTTGTCCCTACTCCCCTACAGGCCGCACGATAAAGACGAGCCGCAGAACCATCGGCAATATACCATCCGTCAGGTAAACTTCATCACGGACTACAACACGCTGCAGCCCTCGGCCACCTCTAACAGTCTGCAAACGGACGACTCGCTGCACTATAAAGGCTTCTCCATCTATTATAAAGACAAGCTGTATCTACGCCCCAAGGTGCTGACCAATAACCTGTACATCACTCCCGGCAGCCTGTACAAGGAGCAGGACGTGCGCCGAACTTACTCCAACTTCGGGCGCCTGCAAGTGTTGAAATACACCCACATCCGCTTCTTCGAGACGCAACGGAACGATAGCTCCGCACTCGACGCCTACGTCTTGCTCACCCGAGGCAAACATCAGTCCATCTCGTTCGAGGTAGAAGGAACCAACTCGTCGGGCGATTTGGGGGCCGCGACGTCCGTCTCGTTCCAGAACCGCAACGTCTTCAAAGGGTCAGAGGCCTTCATGCTGAAGCTGCGCGGAGGGTACGAGGCCGTGTCGGGCCTGCAAAACGGTCTGAACCGGAGTTACATCGAATTGGGCGCAGAGGCCAGCATCAACTTCCCGCACTTCATGTTCCCGCTGCTGTCCAACGAGTTCAGGCGAAAGATAAGGGCTACCACCGAGTTCGGTCTGCAATACAACTACCAGATACGCCCCGAGTTCGCACGTATCATCGCTTCCGCCGGATGGAGCTATAAATGGGGAATACACCAGCAACGCTCGCTGCACCGCATCGACTTGCTGGACATCAACTACCTGTACATGCCCTGGATAGACCCCGACTTCAAGGAAACCTACCTGCAACAAGACGAGAACTACATCCTGAGGTACAACTACGAGAACCGCTTCATTCTGCGCACCGGATACAACTATACGTATAACAGCGGCGGGAAGGGATTGATAAACAACTCACTGGTAGGCGACTCGTATGCCGTCCGCCTAAACATCGAGTCGGCCGGCAACCTGCTCTACGCCTTGGCAAAGGCAGCCGGCATGAGGAAGAACAACGAGGGGGAATATACCTTGCTGAACATCCCCTTTGCCCAATACATCAAAGGCGACTTCGAGTACGTCAAGAACTGGCATATCGACTATCGCAACTCGATGGTGTTCCGGTTGGGCGCGGGCGTGGCTGTGCCCTACGGCAACGCGTCCATCGTCCCCTTCGAGAAGCGCTATTTCTCAGGCGGCGCCAACAGCGTCCGCGGCTGGTCCGTGCGCGACTTGGGGCCGGGCTCCTTCAGCGGAGACGGCAAGAACTTCCTGAACAAGACCGGAGACGTCAAGCTGGACGCAAGCATCGAATACCGCACCCGCCTGTTCTGGAAACTCAAGGGGGCGTTCTTCATCGACGCGGGCAATATCTGGACCTTACGAGACTACAAGGATCAACCGGGGGGCAAGTTCGAAGTGGGCAAGTTCTACAAGCAACTTGCCGTGGCTTACGGCTTGGGAGTGCGCCTTGACTTGGACTTCTTCGTGTTGCGACTGGACGGGGGCATGAAGGCCGTCAACCCCGCCTATCGGAATGAGAAAGACCATTATCCGATAACGCGTCCAAACTTCGGCCGCGACTTTGCCTTTCATTTAGCGGTAGGATATCCATTCTAATCTAACCTCGAGTTCGATATCAGAAAGTTTTTTCCGTGAGATGCCCTCTAAAAACAGGAGGAATCCCGCAGGAAAACTTATCGTCTTCGGGATGTATTCTCTAAATTAGCCGCTGATTTATATAAATTAGCCCTTAGTTTATATAAATTAGCCGCTAATTTATATAAATCAGGCGCTAATTTAGACTTTTCTCCCTAATCTCTTGAACTTTTTATACGGGAGAGAGAAAGTTTTTCTCGGGATAAGAGGAATTATTCTTCGTAGAGACGAAAGCCGCAACTGAGGTCTTTCATGACAGAACAGTTGCTTTTTCCCTTGGGTAGAATTCGGAGTAATCCAAGTGGGAGGGAGAAAGAAGAGAGCCTTGTCGTCGCCCCCGCTGAGGAGGTTTCGGACAAGGCTCTCTCTTTTTATGTGTGTGTGTGTGCCGCAACGGCTTATCTTGCCGCGTAATAAGAGGCATTGAGCATTGCGGCCTGGCGTGCCGTCGCCACACCTTCGGCATCGATGGTCACTGTCAGGCCCTCACCGTTGGGCAGAGCGATTTGCGCGGTACCGTCGTTGTTCATCTTCAGCAATTCGGTGCTTACGCCGTCGGCCACGACGTTCCATGTATTCAGTTCTCGGTCGTAAATCAGTTTCATGGAAATGGAAGCGGTCTCTCCCTCTTTGGTGATGGAGTAGCCGTTCTCCAGTGTCTTTACCAGGTAGTTGCCGTTCTCGCCTTTCACCTTCTTCACTTCGCCTACGCTGGCCATGGGGTTGGTTCCGCTCCAGAACTCGATGGAGTTGATGACCAACGCATCGGCCAGGTAGCAGACTTGATACACCGGGACGATGTTGAAGGCGAGGTAAACCAGTTCGTTGATAAACTTGTCTCCGACGCTCTGGTTCCAGCTTACGAGTCTGCTGTGCAGGCTGAACGAGCCGATGCAGGAGCTGAACAGAAACGAGCTGCATATCATTACGGTTGCAGCCATCTTCAAATGAGATTTCTTCATAATTATTATTGTTTTAGTGTTACGGGGCAAAGATACTATCTTTTTCTTCAAGATAGAGAGCCCTCATTATTCGAATTCGTATAACTCGGAGGGAATGGTGCGCTTCAACGCGCACAGTTGCACGTCTCGGCCCGCGATGATGCCCCTCTCGCGCAGCTTCCATTCTACGGTCTTGTAGGCCAGCTCGGGATGGTTGTTGTCCTTGCTCAGGTGGCAGAGCCAGATGTACTGCAGGCGCTCTGTCATGTTTTCGGCGAGGAAGTTGGCGGTGGCGGTGTTGCTCATGTGGCCCACACCGCTGCTGATGCGCTCTTTCAAGTGTTTGGGGTAGGTGCCCATGCGTAGCATTTCTTCGTCGTAATTGGCTTCCAGTATGAGGTAATGCGCTCTCTTGATATACTCTGCGGCGGTAGGGGTGATTTCACCGAGGTCTGTAAGGAAGGAGAACACCTTCCCGTCTATCTCAATGCAATACCCCACGTTATCCGTACCGTCGTGCGGCACTTCGAAGCATTCGATGCGGAACGCTTCCAGCCGCATGGGTTGCCGCTTCTCCAGACAGCGGGCAGACGTGTGCAGCTTTTCCGTCATGCAGTAGCTCCGGCTGATACCCTCGTGAATGCTTGCGGTGGCGTAGACGGGTATGTTCAGCTTCTCGCCCAGTCCGCCCGCACCCTTAATGTGGTCGGCGTGGTCGTGTGTGATGAACACCGCGCGTATCGTCTCCATACCTATTCCGGCGTCTTTCAGCTCTTTCTTGATGGTTCGCACAGCGATGCCGGCGTCAATCAGTATTCCGTATTTTTCGGTACCTATATAATAACAATTGCCGCTACTGCCGCTGGCAAGGCTCATAAATCTTACTTTCATTCTTACGCTTCTTCTCTTCTTAAAACGCGAAAAGCATTTCGTTCTTCCGCTTCGGAGCGGCAAATATACAAAACGTCGTTCGCTAATTGTAAATGCGGTTATCTACTATAATAGAATTCTATATTTTCTTTAGTCAGCAGGTCAATGGGCATGAAGTGTTCTCGGACAATCTCTTTTTTCAGGATGAGGTACTCGCATAGCGTCTTGATGCTGTCAAACCCTTGCAGGGTAGGTTGCTGGGCAATGAGGAAGGAAATGCTTCCCTTTTTCAGGCAGTCCACGTTGCGTTGCAGCAAGTCGTATCCCATAAGATTGAAATCCTGTATCTGTTTTTTCAGCAGGTATTCCCCGATTATGTATGCTTTGGAGTTGAAAGTGATGCCATTCTTCACGGAGGGGTATTTATTGAAAAAATCGTCCAGCATCTGCATATCCTCGCTGTCTCGTTTGGCATGTAAATTCAGTTCCCGGATACGGCAGGCAGGATGGTGCTCCCGCATATATTCTCTGAAACCTATTTCACGACGTTCCTGTTGATTGGAGCCAACGATTCCTTCGCCGATTTTACGGAAAATGACTACCTCATGTTCCCCTTTGCCGGTCAATAACATCAGCATGCGGGCGGCGAAATGCCCGCTTTGACGCGAATCTTGTCCGAAGAAAGAGAGGGCAGGTTCTTCTTTTATATTAGAGTCTATATAGATATAAGGTATTGTCTTCCGTGTCAATTCTTCGGTGAAGGGCTTAGTGTGTTGTGGAAGGGTGGGAGCAAACATCACGCCATCCGGCCTCTGCTCAAGAATCCGTTCAGAAGCCTTTGTGAACGAATGGTAGTCGTATGGGTCGTAATAAGCGATTTGTACGGTGATGTTGAAGTCGGAATAAGTTTCCACCGCATTGTATATGCCTGTCTCCACATCCGTCCAGTATTCTCCCTCTTCATGCTGGGGCAGTAAGCAAGCGAAGGTATATTTTTTGTTCGAGGCCAATGCGCTGGCATACATATTGGGTTGATAATCCAATTGCTTTAGGATTTCCTCTACCCGTTGACGGCTGGATTCCGAGACACCGCTCCGTCCATGGATTACGCGATCTACGGTTCCAACCGATACATTCGCCAGTTTGGCTATGTCTTTAATTCTGATTCTGTCCATCTGTTCTTATCGGTTTATGATGCATCCCTGTGCTCGCACAAGAATGATAGACTCAATAAATTCGACACAAATATAGGATAACTTCTTGCACTTTGAAAATTATTATATCTTTGTGCTCGCACACGAAAACGACTTTTAATAGAAGCATTTATTGTTTATTATATGTATTACCAGGTGATTAAGCGGTATATAAAGACTAAAAGGGAAATTGAGAGGGAATAAAATTATTTCA
>CAUUOT010000042.1:0-7612 GCA_963546815.1 uncultured Bacteroides sp. | reverse complement strand
AATAGACTTTTCTCCCTGAAGTCTTGAACTTTTTATACGGAAGAGAGAAAGTTTTTCTACCGAAGGAAAAGATTATTCTTACAGAGCGGAGAACTCACATCGTTTTCATTCCTATACCGAATATATAGATGTACGTCGAGGGGCCACAGCCTTATCGCCCCTTGCGCACGGCCTTTCTCATGCTGTAAAATATAGAATGAAACGCATGGCCGTTTATCGGAATTTGCAGATATTTGCGGAAGTATAAACCCAATCCTCAAGCTAATGATTGCATCCATCCAAGAACTTTTGCGAAAAGAGGCACAGGCCGTGCTGAACATCCCTGTTACCGAAGCCTACGAGCGCGCGGTGGAACTCATCGTGGAACAGGTGCACCGCAAAAGGGGGAAATTAGTCACCTCGGGCATGGGCAAGGCGGGGCAGATTGCCATGAACATCGCCACCACCTTCTGCTCTACGGGCATACCGTCCGTCTTTCTGCATCCCAGCGAGGCACAGCACGGCGACCTGGGCATCCTGCAAGAGAACGACTTGCTGCTGCTCATCTCCAACTCGGGAAAGACCCGCGAAATCGTGGAACTGACCCAACTGGCCCGTCACCTGAACCCCGCGCTGAAGTTCATCGTCATTACCGGAAACCCCGACAGTCCGTTGGCTAACCAGTCGGACGTATGTCTCAGCACCGGAAGCCCCAAAGAGGTGTGCGCCCTGGGCATGACACCCACCACATCCACCACCGCCATGACGGTCATCGGAGACATCCTGGTGGTACAAACCATGAAGCGGACCGGGTTCACCATCGAAGACTACTCCAAACGACATCACGGAGGCTATCTGGGCGAGAAATCAAGATCATTATGTGAAAAATAAGCCATGCGCAGCAGAAGTCTACCCTACTTGTTCCTCCCGGCGATGCTCCTCCTCTCCTGCAGCCGCAACGCCCCCCACATCGCCGTGGTGTGCGAAGAGAACAACGTGGGCAACTGCATCATCAAGTGGGAAATAAAGCCCTCCGTCAAGGGCAAGGTGAAGGTTTACGCATCTACCCGGCCGGACTTCATCCCCGAACAGACGCCCGTCGCCATGACCGACATCGCCGACCAGAGGCTTACCGTCATCACCACCGACCCCGTCCGCCGATACTACTACACCCTTGTCTTCGACGGCAAATACCGCGTCAAGGTGGCCACCCGAAACATCAACATCCCCGGCATACAGAACTTCCGCGACCTTGGCGGATACCCCTCATACTCCACCAAGAAGACCGTGCGCTGGGGCATGCTCTACCGCTCCGCCGAGATAGACAGCCTTGAGCAAACCTCGCTCAACGAACTCCGGAACATCGGCGTCAAGACCATCGTAGACCTGCGCTCACCCGCCGAGGCAAGCAGAAAGGCTCCCCTGCAAGAGGGGTTCAACGTGGTGCGCATCCCCATCGCCACCGGCGACATGGAGCAACTCCTGCAGGAGGTGCGTCAGCAAAAGATAAAGACCGACACCGTCTACCGCATCGTGGAGCGCATGAACCGCCTGCTCACCACGCAATACACCGAAGAGTTCCGCCGCGTCTTCCGCCTCTTGCTCGACCGGCGCAACTACCCCCTCGTCATACACTGCTCCTCGGGCAAGGGGCGCACAGGCATCGCTGCCGCCCTCATACTCGCCGCCCTCGGCGTGGACGAAGACACCATCATGGAAGACTACCGCCTCAGCAACGACTTCTTCAACATCCCCGCCGCCTCGCAATACGCCTATCGCCTCCCCGCACGCTCGCAAGAGGCCATCACCACCGTCTTCTCCGCCCGCAAGGACTTCCTCAACGCCGCCAAAGACGAGGTACAGAAGCGGTACGGCAGTGTGGGCGCCTATCTCCAGAAAGCCATCGGGCTTACCAAAGAAGAAATACATACGCTGAGGGATATCCTCCTCACAGACAACAACCGCCGGTAAGTCCCGTTTCTCCTTGCTAATTAACCTGAGTTCGAAAGAAGAGAGTTTCTCCCCTTTCTCCAATTCCCCCTCTTTCACAGAGGCTTATGTCTGTCCCGAAAGAGGCTTGCCTTTCTCCCGAAAGAGGCTTGCCTTTCTCCTGAAAGAGGCTTGTGTTTCTCCTGAAAGAGGCTTGTGTTTGACAGGATAAAAGGCTTGTGTTTGACAAGACAGGGACTTGTGTCTATCCCGACAAGGACAAGCCTTTGTAAAGTCTCTCCCCAATTACCCCGATGTAGAAAGTGGAGGAGAGGTGGGGGCCAATCCTTTCATCAATCAAAAACAGCTTCTTATTATTCATCCATCGAACTCGCGTTAATTACTCATGCCGTTCATCTGTTTACTGAACATCGGCCGTCACACTCAGAAAAAACAGTCGACTGATTTTTGAAATCAGTCGACTGTTTTTTAGAGGCCTTACGGATGCCTTTTTCAGAGTCAATGCGATAATGTCAAAGTTTGGTCCTTTCCTTATTCGGCCAAGATGCCTATTTCGGCTCCCGACGCATAATCATGTCCTTGTTGCTCGCTCAAGGCGGTGAAGCGGATGTAGCGCGCCTTGACGGGTTTGTCGAAGCGCACGGTTTTCTCTTTCCGGTTTCTCTCGAAGCTGCCTTGAGCCACAGGGTCGCTCCAAATCTTGCCGTCCGTGCTCACTTGGATGCGGTAGTCCCTGATGTTGCCGTTGTCACTGTCTTGCCGGGGCAGGTAAGTGATGCCTTTGATAAGTTTCACTTCTTTGGCGTCCAAATCTACCCAATGCGGATACTTGGCGAGGGTGACGGAGTACATGGTGTGCCAGATGGTCGCCGCGTCTCCGTCGGTCAGGTTCGTGGCTTCTCCGTCGCCGGTCTCCTCACTGCTGGCGTTTATCACCTCGGCTTGTACCCTCTCTATCTTGCTGAACGTTTGCGATGCTTTGATGTCGGGGGTGGACTTGAACCATGCCGTCACGCTACCGCCTTCACGCATCGGGATGGGGGCATTGTAGGCTCTTGCCTTCTTCTCTTTCCCCAAGGTGTAGCATATCTCGGCATCAGGGCGCACGGAAGCGAAACTCACCTCGCCCGCCTCGTTGCGCACGATGCTCAAGGGGAGGGTGCCGTTGCCGCTTACCTGTGCCGCTTCCGTCAGGTTCTTTGCTGCCGGACGGATGATGAAGCCGAACGAATGCGGGCCTGCCAGTACTCTGTCCGGCTCCAGCGGTCCGCCTTGTCCGCAACTGTTGCCGCCCAAGCCTGTGACGCCGAGGTCGAGGTGCAGATAAGTGCCTGTCGCCTCCGGAAGCTGATAGGGATGTCCTGCCAGCGTCATTTCGACAGCCGTGTGTTGCAGCGGCGCCACGGACATCTTGCCGCCGGTGGCAATGAATTGTGCCCCTGCGCCTGCGGCATCGGTCAACGCACACCAGCGCACCTCTTCATGATTGGCCATATCCTGCGGCTTGGGGAAGTTGGCGAACTCTTTTTCCACCGTGCTGCGATAGAGTTCGATGAATTGTCCTGTTTTGCGGTCGGGGTAGTTCTCGACGGGCCCGCGTCCGTAGTAGGTGAAGTTGTCGTACTTCTGCGGAAGTTTCATCACGTAGCCCAAGTGCGGCAATATCAGCTTGGGACGGTTGGACGTGATGCCTGCCTGCAGCTCTATCGAGCCGTCGCGATAGACCGTCCATACCTGATTGGTCGTGAACTTGAAGTCGTTCTCGCCGAATGCGCGGTTGGTCAGTTCCTCAATTGTGTTCCTGCCGCTGGATGTTCCGCCAAGAATGCGTGCGGCGTTCGGCGCTTGCGACTCTACAGTGAAGGCCAGTACCACGGCGCCGTCGGGACGTTGCAGGGTAGTGGCGCGCACGGCTTTGTGCCGCAAGTTGTGCAGACCGTTCTCAAACCAGCTGGCATACACCCAGTTGTCGTTATTCACAAAAGCACGGAAGGCATCAAGCTTCGGCCCATTTCCATCGGCAATAAGCGTCTCGCCTTTGTATTTCAGGCTGTAGATAGTTCCCGTTTGCATATCGAAGCGTGCGTCGAACTCCTTACCACGGACATAGGTGAAGCGTGCGTCTGTTTTGTCTATCAACAGGTTTCCGGCATTATCGGTCAGAGTGGCGATGCCCGGCAGGTTGCTTGCCGGTTTCAGGAGGAATTGCTCTTCGGCCGTTGCATAGCCCTTTTCTGCCCAAGGTTTCTTGTCTTTCAGACGGAACTGTATCTTCAAGAAATATTCGGATGTAGGTTTCAGGGCTTCATAATCATAAGGAATTTGTACAACGGCGCGGCTACGCGGAGCCATGTTCACAGCGGGCAGTATTCCGTTCTTCACTTCGGTTCCGTTCTCGTAGAGCGACCAGCACAGTTCATAGTCGCTCAGGTCTTTGAAGTAGTATTTGTTGAAGATTTCAATGCTACCTTTCCGTATGTCTTTGGCTTGCATGCCGATGTGCTGATATACCTTCTTCACCTCATAGTACTGCGGTTTGGGTTCGAGGTCGGCAAACACGATGCCATTCATCACGAACTGCCCGTCGTTGGGAGTATCGCCGAAGTCACCGCCATAAGCCATGTACCGTTTGCCGTCGGGCGTATAGTTATACATGGCCTGATCCACCCAATCCCAGATGGCTCCGCCGCAGAAGAAGTTAGTCGATTCGATGGCCTCCCAATAGTCCACCAGATTGCCCACGGCATTGCCCATGGAGTGCGCATACTCCGAGATGTGGAAGGGATACTTGATGCCATACTTTCCTTTCACGGCTTCACGCGTCCAAGCGATGGACGGATATTGATTGGAGCCCATATCCACGATGTCGTTGTTGCGCTCGTATTGCACCGGCCGAGAGAGGTCGAAAGCTTTCAGGGCATTGTAGGCAGTCACGAAGTTCTTCCCCGGTCCAGCCTCGTTGCCCAGCGACCAGATAACGATGGAGGGATGATTGACATGACTGTGCACCATTTCCATCACGCGTGCCACGTGCGCTTTTTCCCACTCTATGGGGTGAGACAAGGACGCTTTGCCGTAATAATACTCGTGCGACTCCAGATTGGCCTCATCTTCCAGATAGATGCCGTACTTGTCGCAAAGGTAGTACCAATAAGGGTCGTCTGGATAATGCGAGTTGCGCACGTGGTTGATGTTGGCGCGTTTCATCAGCATCACTTCCTGCTCCATCTGTTTGCGGGTGATGGCATGCCCCAGTGCGGGATTGGTCTCGTGGCGGTTCACACCTTTCAGTTTCACGGTCTTCCCGTTGATGTAGTAATAGCGTCCGGCCAGTCCGAATTCATCTTCAGAGGCGGGCGTGTCCTTGATTTCCACCTTACGGAATCCCACATAGGCAGAAACGGTTTCTATGGTGCGCCCTTTCCTGTCCTTCAGTTCGCCCACCAGCGTGTAGCGGTGAGGAGCCTCTGCCGACCACAGCAAAGGTCTGGGCAGCGTCAGTGTGGTTTGGCTGGTGACGATGCCGTCTTTACCCACAGGCATCACGGCAGCAACGGCTGTGGCGCCTGTCACCGGCGTATTTTCGTCTGAATAAAGCTTGTCGGCATAGAGCGAATAGACCATGCTGCATCCTTTAGCCTCTTTCTTGTCGAGGTTGCGGATGTCGGCCTTGATGACGAGCGTACCTTCCTCAAAAGAGGAGTTTAGGTCGGGGGTAGCCACCAAATCGCGCACATGCAGTTTAGGAACCGAGGTAAGCGCCACCGTGCGGAAGATGCCCGGCAGGCGGAACATGTCTTGCGACTCGAGGAAAGAAGCGTCCGAACTGCGATAAACAGCCACGGCCACGGTGTTCTTTCCGGTTGCGAGGTAGGGAGTGATGTTGAAGCTCGCCGTGTTTCGCGAGTTCTTGGAGAAGCCGACGTATTGTCCGTTTATCCAGAGATAAAAGAAAGAGTCCACCCCGTCGAAGTCGATGAAGACTTCGCGGCCGTTCCATCCGGCAGGCAACGTAAAATCGCGGCGGTAAGACCCCACTTCGTTGCGATGCTTGTAGGTAGTCCAGTGTGTAGGCGGCGTGCGCATCACTCCTCCGCGCCAGTCGTCCACCGCCACCTTATGCTGGAAGATGACGGGCTGGTTCACGTAGATGGGTGTTCCGTATTTCTGAGTTCCGTCTTTCTGTATGCCGTAGATGTTCCAGCTCGAAGGCACGTAGATATCGTCCCAAGCCGACACATCGTAGTCCGTACGTTGGAAGTCTTTCGGTCGTTCATCGGGATTGGGCACCCATTTGAATTTCCAATCACCGTTGAGGCTCATCCAATAAGCGCTATGCTCGGGCAATACTTTCCGTGCGGAGCTGACGTCGGCAAAGGAAAAGAAATAAGCGCGAGGCTGTTCTTTGTTCAGCGCCAGCCGTTCGGGCGACTCCCATTCCTTTCCGTCGGGCGATTGAACGGACGCGTATTGAAATCCGCGCAGACTGTCTCGCACGGCAAATGCGGTCGAGACGAACATTTCACACAATAAAAAGATAATAAGTGGCTTTCTCATACGATAATAATAATTGTTTTAATCGAATATTAAGAGTTCTTACATCACTTGCAATATAACCCGATTTCGACAGAAAAAGAAGAGCTGCTCTCACTAACATTAGTCGCCGCCCGTGCCTTTGGGAAGTCGTTGCCCGCGCCTTTGGGAAGTCATGCATCACGCCTTTGGGAAGTCGTGCATCATGCCTTTGGGAAGTCATGCATCACGTCTTTGGGAAGTCATTTCAGCTGCATCAAAAACTACCGGCGAGTGTCCTTCTTTTCATCTCTATTCCATCTTTATATCGGGCTCAGATTACATTATATACTTTCAGGTTACGGACGATGCTGTTGAACGTTCCGGCCTCTTTGAGCGGGAACACCAGCGTACGTACGTAGTACATCTTCTTTGTTTTCTGACTGTCGTCTTGTACGAAATCGCGGCGCAGGATGTTGAGTTCTTCCCTCAACTTGCCGTTTACATACAGGCGAGTCGATTTATTATCTCCCTCGATGGAGATGGAAACTTTCTCGCCCGGCATAATCCGGTAGTTGAATGTATGGAGGTAACCGTCGCGGGCAAATCCCATCATTCCGCTGATGGGGTCGGACAGATAAAACTCGGCGGTAGGTGAACGGAACAGTACCGTGCCTTTGGCTTCCTCCCGACCTTCTACATCGAAAGAAACTTTGTAGCCGTATCCTATCTCGCAATGGGGCGTCGCGGTGCCGGGCGTTAACTGCGGAAGCTCGTACACCAATCCTTTTTGCCTGCCTATACGTCCCAACTGGTTGACGCCGGGGGCTTCGCTCAGTGCTGTTCTCTTTTCATCAAACACATCGTAAGGGCAAGAAACGTTTCTGCCTGTCCACATCTTGACGACAAGCGTTTGCAGAGCCGGATAGACACGATGATGAATGTCTTTCACCGAAATGCCGTTGCCCACGTGGTCGTTCCAGACGGCAAACATGCCGCCAAGCAAGCTCGGATGACGCTCCTCTATCTTTACGGAATTGATTTGCGCCGGTGTCCAGCTCTCATACAAGCGCTTCGTATTCAAGTAGTCGTAATAGTATCCGGCAGCAGGTACGATATATGTCAGCCCATCGGGAATACTGACTAATTTGTAACCCAAGTCAAGCATCTC
>CAUUOT010000041.1:0-7668 GCA_963546815.1 uncultured Bacteroides sp. | reverse complement strand
ATTTATTTATTGTTGTTTATTTTTTGATTAAAAAAACTTGCTTGCTTTGCGTAACTTTCGCTTTCCTTGCGTTTAATTTACGGCAATGTTGGAAATTAACTACGAAAAGTACGAAAAAAAACATTAGTGTGAAAAAAAAGATATAGATTTGCCGCCTAAATATTTAGATGTAAGGTAGATTATGACAAAAAGAAAGGTCAGAGTCCGTTTTGCCCCAAGTCCTACAGGGGCACTGCACATTGGGGGTGTGCGGACAGCTTTATACAATTACCTTTTTGCCCGTCAACGTGGAGGAGATTTGATTTTCCGTATCGAGGATACGGATTCCAATCGGTTTGTACCGGGTGCGGAGGAATATATATTGGAGTCTTTCAGGTGGTTGGGCATTCCGTTTGACGAAGGTGTCAGTTTTGGTGGGAAATACGGCCCGTACCGTCAGTCGGAACGTCGGGAGATATATAAAAAGTATGTACAGATTCTGTTGGAAGAGGGAAAAGCATACATTGCTTTCGATACTTCACAGGAGTTGGAAACCAAACGCGAGGAGGTTGCCAACTTCCAATATGACGCCTCTACTCGCATGCAGATGCGCAATTCGCTGACCCTGCCTGAGCATGAAGTGAATGCGTTGGTGGCTTCCGGCGAACAATATGTGGTACGATTGAAGGTTCAGCCCAACGAAGATGTGCATGTGAATGACCTGATTCGGGGTGAAGTAGTGATAAACTCTTCGATTCTTGACGACAAAGTTCTTTATAAATCGGCGGACCAACTTCCTACTTACCATTTGGCAAATATTGTGGACGACCATTTGATGGAGATATCTCACGTCATTCGTGGTGAGGAGTGGCTACCGTCTGCACCCTTGCATGTACTGCTCTATCGTGCTTTTGGCTGGGAAGATACCATGCCGTTCTTTGCCCATCTGCCTTTGCTGTTGAAGCCGGAAGGAAATGGAAAATTAAGTAAACGTGACGGCGACCGCTTGGGCTTCCCTGTTTTCCCGCTGGAATGGCACGACCCTAAGACGGGAGATGTTTCTTCGGGTTATCGTGAATCGGGATATTTGCCCGAGGCCGTTATTAACTTTCTTGCTTTGCTCGGATGGAATCCGGGGAATGATCAGGAACTGATGACAATGGATGAATTGATAAAACTGTTCGACTTGAGTCATTGCAGTAAATCGGGCGCCAAGTTCGATTATAAAAAGGGTATTTGGTTCAATCATGAGTATATCATGACGAAACCCGATGAAAAAATTGCTGATCTTTTTAAGCCGGTTCTGAGAGCTGAAGGCATTGATGCGGACAAATATAGCGATGCGTTTCTTGCCAAGGTCGTTTCTCTTGTGAAGGGACGCGTAAACTTCGTGAAGGAATTATGGAATCAGGCTTGCTTCTTCTTTGTTGCTCCGACCGAATATTCGGAAAAAGACGTAAAGAAACGCTGGTCTGAAGAAACTCCTCGCATTATGACGGAACTGATAGATGTATTGCGCGGTATCGGAGATTTTTCGTCCAAGCCTTCGGAAGATATCGTGATAGGTTGGATTACACAGCATGGGTATCACATGGGCAACGTGATGAATGCTTTCCGTCTGGCAGTGGTAGGAGAGTGTAGAGGACCACACATGTTTGATATTACCGAGTTGCTCGGAAAGGAAGAGACAGTAGCCCGTATCAGACGTGCTATTGATGTCTTGAAGTGAAGATCTGAAGATTAAGAACGAAGAGCCTGTAGTGCGCTCTTCGTTTTTTCATTTTCCTTTTTTCTCTTTTTCCTGCCTAATTTAATTAAATAGTGTAATTATGTTATATAATCTGGCGATAGCCATTTATGATATTCTGGTGCATTTGGCTGCTCCATTCAGTAGAAAGCCCCGAAAGATGATGAAGGGTCATTGGGTGGTTTACGAACTTCTTCGCCAACAGTTGGAGAAGGACGTGCGTTATATCTGGTTTCATGCAGCCTCTTTAGGAGAATTTGAACAGGGAAGGCCGTTGATGGAAAAAATCCGTACCAAGTATCCGGATTATGGCATTTTGCTGACTTTCTTCTCGCCGTCGGGGTACGAAGTCCGTAAGAATTACCGCGGAGCCGACGTTGTATGCTACCTGCCTTTCGATAAACCTCGTAATGTGAAGAAATTCCTTGATATAGTAAATCCGTGTATGGCGTTCTTCATTAAATATGAATTTTGGAAGAATTATCTGGACGAACTGCATAAACGCCGTATCCCGGTATATAGCGTTTCATCTATTTTCCGCCGTGGACAGGTATTCTTCAAATGGTATGGAGGTGCTTACAGACATGTATTGCGTGATTTCGACCATTTGTTCGTGCAGAACGAACGCTCCAAACGCTATCTGGCAAAGATTGGCATCAATCGCGCTACGGTAGTGGGAGATACACGGTTCGACCGTGTGCTACAAATTCGCGAGGAAGCTAAAGTGTTGCCGTTGGTAGAACTTTTCAAGAACGATAGGATGACTTTCGTTGCTGGAAGTTCCTGGCAACCGGATGAGGATTTGTTCATAGAATACTTTAACCAACATCCGGAAGTGAAGTTGATTATAGCTCCGCACGTCATTGATGAGAACCATTTGGTGGAAATAATCCGTAAGTTGAGGCGTCCTTATGTGCGTTATACCCGTGCTGACGAGAAGAATGTGCGTAAAGCGGACTGTTTGATTATAGACTGTTTCGGTTTGCTGTCTTCCATTTACCGTTATGGAGAAATTGCTTATATCGGTGGCGGTTTCGGCGTGGGCATACACAATACTTTGGAGGCGGCGGTTTATGGCATACCGGTGATTTTCGGTCCGAAATATCAGAAGTTTCAAGAGGCTATTCAGCTATTAGAAGCCAAAGGGGCTTTCTCGGTGAAGGACTACGAGGAACTGAAAACTCTGCTTGACCGTATGCTGTCGGACGAACAATTCCTGCACGAAGCCGGAAGAAATGCAGGCAATTACGTAACCGGCAACGCCGGAGCCACGGAAAAGATTATGAGCATGATAAATTTCTGAAAGCCCATTGCATAAAGACTTTCAGAAATCCCAGTCCGGAAAACGCTGATATGCTTGTCAGTCTTTGTACCAGCTTGAATACATCAGGTAGTTGTGTGCTATCTTCTGATTCAATTCTTTGGCTTGTTCCGGGGCTACTTTCTTGATAAACTTGGCTGGTACTCCCCCCCAAATGCTGCCCGGTTCGATTATTGTATTGCTCAATACCAGAGATCCGGCAGCCACAATGGCCCCTTCGCCTATAACCGCATGATCCAGAATAGTGGAACCCATCCCCACCAAGGCATAATCTTTGATGGTGGCTCCGTGTATGGTGACGTTATGCCCTACGGACACATGGTCTCCTATTTCGATGGTCGATTTCTGGTATAGCGTATGCAGTACACTCCCGTCCTGAATATTCACTTCATTTCCGATGCGGATTGAGTTGACGTCGCCTCGTAACACGGTGCCGAACCAGATGCTACAGTCGCGTCCCATCTTGACGTCTCCGATGATGGCAGCGTTGTCTGCCAAAAAACAATTCTCCCCAATCTCGGGGGTAAATCCTCTTACTGATTTTATGATTGCCATTTTTTTATAGAGGTTAGTGGTTAATAGTTAGCGATGAGTGGGGTGCAGGCTTTTTTCAGCCACTCTTGCTCTTCTTTGTTCAAGCTTGGTGAAAGCCGGTCGTACACGTCCTGATGATACTTGTCCAGCCAGTCCATTTCTGCCGGCGTCAACAGTTCGCGAAGAATGCCTTTCTTGCAAATGGGGCAGAGTGTGAGCGTCTCGAATTTCAGGTAGCTTCCGTACATGCCCTCGCCTGCCAGTACGGTCAGGAGCAGATTTTCTGTGCGTATCCCATGCTTTCCGGCTTTATAGACTCCCGGTTCATCGGAAGTCACCATTCCCGGTTGTAGCACGACGGGATTTTCGTTCATACGAATACTTTGCGGCCCCTCGTGTACGTTGAGGAAGTGTCCTACGCCATGGCCGGTGCCGTGCAGGAAGTTCATGCGGTGTTGCCACATCGGCATCCGTGCCAATACATCCAGCTGCGTGCCTCGCGTCCCTTCAGGAAAAACCGCCATGGCCAAATTGATGTGCCCCTTTAAGATGAGGGTATAGTCCGTTTTTTCCTCTTCCGTCAGCTCTCCCAATGCGATGGTACGGGTGATGTCCGTGGTTCCGTCCAGGTATTGTGCACCCGAGTCCAAGAGCAGAAAGCCTTTCGGTTGGAGTGAAGCATCCGTTTCGGGTGTAGCTTCGTAGTGCACGATGGCTCCGTGCGCTCCGTATCCGGCGATGGTGTCGAAGCTTTCGCCCATGTACAAGGGTTGGGCGGCGCGAAGTGCATGTAGCTTCCTGTCTATACTGATTTCTGTCTCTTTACCTCTGGGAACAGCCTCTTCCAGCCATTTCAAGAATCTGACCAAAGCTACTCCGTCACGTTGCATGGCATGGCGGATACCGGTTACCTCTTGCTCGTTGCGGATAGCCTTCAATAGGGTGATGGGCGAGTATCCTTCGATGATTCGGCAGCTGGGATGAATGGCAGAATAAACGGCGTAGTTCGTCTTCGCGGGATTCAGTAGCACACTCCCAGCCGGGATGTGGTGGAGGAAAGACTCTATCTCTTTGTAGTCGTGTACGGAGACCCCAGCTTCTTCTAAGTACCCGGAAAGAACTTTCGTTACTTTCTGAGGCTGGATGAAGAAATGAACTTCGCTCTCTTCGATGACCAAATAACTCACCACGACAGGGTTGCAGTGAACATCGTTACCCCTTATGTTCAAAGTCCACGCAATCTCGTCCAGAGAAGAAATCAATAGCGCATCGGCGCTGGCAACTTTCATCTTCTTCCGGACGGCGTCCAACTTCTCATGGCAAGTTTTTCCTGCATACCGAATGTCATAGACAAAGGCCGGCTCTTCCGGCATTGCAGGCCGATTGGCCCATATACGGTCCATCGGGTCGGGAATATTCTTTATGGAAATGCCGCTTTGCTGCAACCGTCTTTCCAGTTCCCGGACTTCTTCCACGGAGAAAACCTGTCCGTCAATGCCCACTGCTTCTCCCCGTTTCAGGTTCTCTTTCAGGAAATCGGTGATGCCCGGCGTTTCGGGTATCCCCTCTTTATAGAGGTCTATTCCGCCCCCTTCTAATTGTTGCGCGGCTTGCAGGAAGTAGCGCGAATCCGTCCACAACCCTGCCCTCGTCAAGGTGGCAACCACGGTTCCCGCCGAACCGGTGAACCCTGAAATCCATTTCCTTGACTCCCAATGCGGTGCGACGTATTCGCTGAGGTGCGGGTCAGTGCAGGGAATGATGAAAGCTGCAATATTTTCTTGCTCGAATAATGCTCGTAAAGCATCTATTCTTTCGCTGACTGCTTGGCTCATTTCTATCTGTTTAGAATCTTTGCTCAAAGTTAGTTACTTTCTTTCTAAATACAAGCCCCATCTTCCTTAATTTCCGTCCATGCGGCAACTTTATCGCTATCTGCCTTTCTGTTGTCATGCTGCGTGGGGACACTTTACCTGGCACTCTCCCATCTCTCAAAAAATAGGGTCCATCTTCGGCTCATCTTCGCTCCTTCTTCGCTTTTTCTTCGGCGTCTATAGGGGGGAAGAAAAATACGAAGTTGGACCGAATATGAACCGAAGATGGTGGCAAGCATACATGTCAAATCAAAGGCTTGCTATCGTGAACGATGAATCCAAGCATGTGTACCAAGATTGAATATGCAGAAAAAGAGATCGTCCCGTCAACAACTTTCGTAGCCAACTTTCTCTCGGGATTAATGGCATAAAACTTATCCCGAACTCGCGTTTTATGAGCATCCGTTTTTCCCTTTTGAGAGATAAAGTCAGATGGAAACTCCTCCGAAAATTCGAGGTCGAAAATAGGCTCTTCTCTTTTTTGTTAACTCCTTTTTGCCTGATTGATAGTTTTTTTGCTGAAAGTTTTGCGGATAAAGAAAGTATGTATAACTTTGCGGCTCGATTTAATCGTAATATTTTCAAACCATTCACATTTAATCAAAAGAAAATGATCGTAGTACCTGTAAAAGAAGGCGAGAACATTGAAAAGTCGCTGAAGAAGTTCAAAAGGAAATTTGAAAAGACCGGTGTCATTAAGGAGCTTAGACGCAGACAGCAGTTTGATAAACCGTCTGTAATCAAGAGACTTAGAAAAGAGCATGCCGTTTACGTTCAGAAACTTCAGCAAGTAGAAGACTAATAATTCGTGGTTTTCTTTGAATTATCGAATTCTTTTTTATACATTCGTTGCATCATTATAGATATGTAGCGATATGCTGTTGACAGATTCTTTTCTCGATTATCTTTTGTACGAGCGGAACTACGCCAAACATACTGTGGGGTTCTATAGGGCGGATATCCTTGAATTACAAAAGTTCGGTGAAGAACAGTATGGAGAGGTGACTCCCGAAAGAGTAGACGCCGAGCTTATCCGCGATTGGATTGCCTCCATGATGGATAATAACCGTTCCGCCTCTACGATTAGCAGGAAACTCAGTTCGCTAAGGGCTTACTATCGGTTCCTCTTGCGTGAAGGACTGGTTGAGGTAGACCCCTTGCGGAAGGTTGTTGCTCCGAAAAAGAAAAAACCGCTTCCGGTCTTTCTGAAAGAGAGTGAGATGAATCGCCTGCTGGATGATGTGGACTTCGGAGAAGGCTTTGAGGGATGTCGCGACCGCATGATTATCGAGATGCTCTACGCTACCGGCATGAGACTTTCCGAACTGGTGGGGCTGAACGATGTGGACATTGATTTCTCGACGTCGCGGATAAAAGTGACGGGAAAGCGCAATAAACAACGCTTGATACCTTTTGCCAAGGAGTTGGAAATTTCGATGCGGGAATATGTCGACAAGCGGAATGAAATATACCCGGTGCGTTCGGAGGCCTTTTTTGTCAGAAAGGGCGGAAAAAGACTCTATCCGGCTTTTGTGCAATCGCAGGTGAAACGAAATCTGTCGAAAGTGGTGACTGTAAAGAAAAGAAGTCCCCATGTTTTGAGACATACCTTTGCGACGGCCATGCTGAATCATGGTGCAGAATTAAGCTCGATAAAGGAACTTCTCGGACACGAAAGTTTGGCGACGACTGAAATTTACACACATACCACTTTTGAGGAACTCAAAAAAGTGTATAACCAGGCTCATCCTCGGGCCTAAAGTAAAAGGAGGTAAGTATGGAAGTAAGAATTCAGTCGATTCACTTTGACGCGTCAGAGCAGCTGCAGGCCTTTATCCAGAAGAAGGTTGTCAAGTTGGAGAAATTTTACGACGATATAAAGAAAGTGGAGGTGTCACTGAAGGTTGTAAAACCGGAGACAGCTGAAAATAAAGAAGCTGGGGTAAAGGCTATCATCCCCAATGGCGAATTTTACGCGAATAAAATTTGCGATACGTTCGAAGAGGCGATAGACCTTTCTTTAGAGGCGTTGGAGAAGCAACTGGTTAAATACAAAGAAAAGCAACGGAGTAAATAAATACCGTTAAAATTTTGTGGGTAAAAAATAAAGTCCTAAATTTGCAGCCGTTTCGCTCGCACTGAAACGTAACGGTTGCATTTTTACTTTGCCTCTTTAGCTCAGTTGGCCAGAGCACGTGATTTGTAATCTCGGG